>JBLHKE010000534.1:0-5615 GCA_047619485.1 Verrucomicrobiales bacterium
TCGACCAGTACATCGACTACCAGATCATCAACCGCTACGGTGGCAACGCCGACCTGAAGAGCGGCGGCAACTGGCGCGCCGGCGGCGGCGGCCCCTTCCCGGGCGGCCAACCCGAGCTGATGGCGCCGTGGCAACTGTATTCCTGGGATGCCGAGCGCACGCTCGAGAGCCAGACCTCCAGCGGCACCCCGCTCGACCCGATGGGTGTCCGCGGCACCCTCGAGGGGAACACCGAGTATAAGATCCGTTTCGCCGACCGGCTGCAGAAGCACTTCTTCAACGGTGGTGCGCTCACCCCAGCGGCCACCAAGGCGCGCTGGATGAAGTATGCGGACAACCTCGACCGCGCCATCATCGCCGAGTCAGCCCGCTGGGGCGACCACCGCGGCACGCTCTACACTCGCGACAACCAGTGGCTGACCGAGCAGAACCGCCTCTACAATACCTACTTCCCAGTGCGCAGCAGCAATGTCTTCAACAACTACAACAGCCTGTTCCCCAACACCAACGCAGCGGTGTTCCGGGTCAACGCCACCCCGCAGCATGGCGGCGAGATCCCGGGCGGCGGCACCCTGACCATCACTGCCACCTCCGGCACGATCTACTACACCCTCGACGGCAACGACCCGCGGCTCGAGGGCGGAGCGATCGACCCATCGGCCGTCGCCATCACCTCCGGCTCGACTGTCACACTCCCGGCCAGCGGCTTGATCCGCATGCGCGCCCGCAGTGGCAGCGAGTGGTCGGCACTCGACGAGGCCACCTTTTACATCGAGCCGCTCGCCGGCCCCGGCGACCTCGCAGTCACCGAGATCCACTACAACCCGTACCGCGCCGATGCGATCGAACAGGTTGCAGGCGCGGCGCTGGCTGTCCCGCGGGTGTTCGACGACTCGGATGATTTCGAGTTCATCGAATTCCACAACATCTCCGGCGGGGCGCTGAACCTCGACGGCGTCTCCTTCAACGCAGGCATCGATCACACCTTCGGCGTCGTGTCGCTGCCCGCCGACGGACGCGTGGTTCTGGTCAAAGACGCTGAAGCCTTCGGCGTGCGCTATCCCTCGGTGACACCTGCGGGCACTTTCACAGGTAGCCTTGACGACGGCGGTGAGCAGATCTTGCTCGAGGCGGCCTCGGGCAGCACCATCGCCAACTTCACCTACGACAACTCCGGGCAATGGCCGGGGCGGGCCGACGGCAACGGCTCTTCGCTCGAACTAATCAGCAGCGCCGGCAGCTACATCGACCCGAGCAACTGGCGACCGAGCTGCGAATTTAACGGCACGCCGACCACCGCGGGCGCCGGCCCGGACGGTCGCATCGTCATCAATGAGGTTCTCTCCCACACCGACCTGCCGGACAAGGACCGCATCGAGATTCACAACACCACCGGCGGGGCGATCAACATCACCGGCTGGATCCTCAGCGACGACAACGGCGTCTACCCCTCGTTCGCTATCCCCGCGACGAACCTCGGCACCGGCGCTTACGCCACCTTTGACGAAGACGATTTCAACCTGGCGCCGAGCGGCACCATCACCGCCTACTCCGGCACCCTCGCCGCCGCACCGACGACTCTCAACGTGCCCGGCCACGGCCTCACCACTGGCGACACGGTCACCATCGGAGGCTACGGTGGGATCTCGGCCTACAATGACACCTTCGAGATCACCGTTACCGACACCAACAACTTCACCATCGACACGCCATTCCTGGACAACCATTCGACCGAGGGCAACTGGATTTCCGGTCGCCCCTTCGGCCTCAGCGCCTCGCGCGGCGAAGACCTATGGTTGCTCGAAACTGACGGTTCCGGGCGACCGCTCAAGTTCGTCGACAAGGTCGATTTCGCCGGCGCCTTCAACGGCGAAGCCCTCGGCCGCTGGCCGAATGCCGCTGGCACCGGGACCTTGGTCAACCTGTCGACCAACACGCTCGGCTCCGCCAATCTCGGCGCGCAGGTCGGCCCGGTGATTATCTCAGAAGTGATGTACCAGCCAGACGCGCCCACCGAGGACAACCTCGAGTTCGTCGAGATTTGCAATGCGGGAACGGCCACCGAGAACTTGGTCAACTGGCGGCTGCGCGGAGGGGCCGACTTCGATTTCACCGCATCGCATAGCCTCGCCCCCGGCGGGCTGCTGGTGGTGGTCGCCTTCGACCCCGTTGCCCAAGTCACCGAGGCGGCAGCCTTCCGCAGCACCTACGGCATCGACGCCACGATCCCGCTGGCCGGACCGTTCACCGACGGCCCGCTAGGCAACGACACCGGCACCGTGCGCCTGCAACGCCCGGATTCCCCGCCCGCCGGCGACCCGACTTACTACCCGCAAGTCACCGAGGACGAGGTGACCTATCAGGACGTGGCCCCGTGGCCGACGGGCGCCGCAGGCAACGGCGACTCGCTCAACCGCTCCGACGTCGAGCTGTTCGGCAACTTCGCCTCGAGCTGGACCGGGGAGTCTCCCACCCCGGGCGGCAAGCGCCTGGATTACCAGAATTGGAGTGCCATCTTCGGGGTCGGCGCCGAGTCCGGCGACGACGACAGCGACGGGCTGCCGAACCTTGTCGAGTTCGCCCTCGGCCTCAACCCGTTGGTATCGGATCTGGGCGCCTTCCCAGACGTCGTGATCGACGCTGGAGAGCTGACCATGACCTACTCGAAAAATCTGCTGTTGAGCGGCATCTCCTACAGCGTCGAGTACTCTACCGACCTGATCTTGTGGACCACGGCGTCCGAGAGCTTAGTCTCATCTTCGAACTTTGCCGAACTCCGTAAGGCTAACGTGCCCGTCTCTACGGACAAACAACTATTCATGCGATTCACGGTCGAGAACTGAGAATCTACGTAGCCTCGGCATCTTGCCGAGGACACCGGCGGCAGCGACGCGGGCTGGTTCGATCTCTAGCCCGGACTTCTCAGACGCAACACTATTTTGGAAAAGGTCGCGCAGGAAATTGCGCGGCTTTTTTGTTTGGATTTGCCACTGTCCCACTGGAGAATGGTGTCGATCGCTGGCACGGTATTTGCAGTATTTCGATCAAGAAACAGTAGAACATGACAGTGTTATCTTATCTGACGATCGTCACCGCCGCCCTCGTCCTAATGGCGATCCCGGGGAACGCCGGCACCTTGACCCTGGGTTCGCGGGTTCAGGTCTCGACCGACACCGAAGATTTCAACATCTCGGTCTTTCCTGGCAAAGCGGGCTACGAGGGTGACGACGAATCGCCGGTGACCTCGGGCACCTTCGGAGACTGCACGGTATTGGACTATCACTTCTTCAACAGTCCCAACGATTCCGTCAACAGCTATGCTGACGGCGGTGGCGGATTGGTCAGCATGGCCAGCTCGCCCTCGGGAAATATCAACGGCGGCGGGGAGAGTTGGTCGGATCTCTGGACGACAAACGATCCGGGAGTTGGGTTCAGCACGAGCCCTAACTTCACCACATCGGTCAACACCTTCGCCAGATCGGCGAACATATCGGGTTCGATCGATATCTCCGAGCTGGAGTCAGGGACGGTCTATTTTCCGCACGGCACCTTCATCAATCAGTGGGCGCTCACCCTGACCATGACCGGCCCTGGACAAGCGAGCGTCGCGGCCAGGGACGCCCAGACATCCAACGGCCCGAATACAAACTTTGGCTGGATCACAGACTTTAATTTCAGCGAAGCCGCCTCCTACGACACGATCACATACACCTACACCAACCAGGATAGCGACGGGTCGCGCGCCCGCTTCATGGGCGTGATCATCGATGGCATAGCCGTCGCGACCTCACCACCGAGCGTCGCCAATTCGGCAGCCACCGACATTCGACCGACCAGCGCCACCATCGGCGGCGAGGTCACGGACAGCGGCGGCGGCGTCCCAGCAGTCACCCTTTATTGGGGCGACCATGACGGCGGCACCTCACCAGGAGTTTGGGACAACGCGATTGCAGTAGGAGGCCAGGCTGGATCCTTCTCATCCGAGATCAGCGGCCTTTCCCCGGCCACGACCTACTTCTTCCGAGCCTTCGCCAGCAACCGTGTTGGCGAAGACTGGGCAGACGCCACAGCGACGTTCTCCACCGACGACCCGCCCTCCCCGCCGACCGCGGTGAACCGCCCTGCAACAATGATCACCGGCACCGCGGCTTTAGTCGGTGGTGATGTCACCTCAACGGGCGGCGATCCTCCGGCAGTCACCATCTACTTCGGCGACAACAACGGTGCCACCGACGCCGACGGCTGGGACGACTCTGTAGAACTCGGCATCCAGAACACGCGCTTCACCACAACCCTTTCCAGCCTCAGTCCGCTCACGACTTACTATTTCCGCGCTAGGGTCCAAAATGCCGGCGGCACCGCCTGGGCGCCAGCGACTGCCAGTTTCACCACCCTCGAGGGCAGCGAACTAATCATCAACGAATTCATGGCTGCCAACGATGGTGGCGAAACCGGTAATACAAACGGTTGGTACCCGATCGCGGACCAGGTCGCCGGCACACACGACGATTGGATCGAGATCCTCAACGCAGGCACCTCTTCACTCGATCTCAACGGTTGGCACCTCACCGATGACTTCACCGATCTCACCAAGTGGAGCTTCTCGACATCGACCATCATCCCTGCGGGCGGATATCTAGTCGTCTATGCCTCTGGCAGCGGGGTGCCAGACGCCAACGGAAACCTGCACACCACTTTCGCGCTAAGCGCCGACGGCGAATACCTCGCCCTCGTCCGTCCCGATCTTACGATCGCCTCAGAGTTCGATACTGGCGGAAGCGACTACCCAGGCCAGGGCAACGACATTTCCTACGGCCTGCACCCCTTCACTTCCGCCGCGGTGTTATTCTCTTCGCCCACGCCGGGCGCCGCCAACGACCCGGACGGCCTCGCCCAGGTCGCGGACACCAAGTTCAGCCCCACTCGACAGCTTTTCACACTGCCCTTCGACCTGGTGATCTCGAGTGCCACTCCAAGTTCGACCATCCACTACACCCTCGATGGCAGCGCTCCGACCACCGCCTCCCCAGTCTACGCTGAGCCGATCTCCATCACGTCCACCACCAGCGTCAAAGCGTTCGCAGTGAAAGATGGTCTCGCGCCGACTAACATTGACACCCACACCTACCTATCTCTGCAGAGCGCCGCCACCCAGCCGGCGAACCCGCCCGGCGTGCCGACCAGCTGGGGCGGTGCAAGCGCAGATTACGAGGTCGACCCCGAGGTGACCGGGACCGCCCTGCCCGGGTATTCCTTCGAGCAAGCGCTCCTTGCGATCCCATCGATGGCTATCAACACCGCGGCCGGCGATCTGTTTGGCAGCAGCGCGGGGATCTACAACAACTCGGGTAAGAAAGGCCGCGCCTGGGAACGTCAGGCCTCCCTCGAATTCATCGATCCGAACGGTGGCGAACAATTTCAAATCGACTGCGGCGTTGCCGCCCACGGAGCCTCTTCGCGCGGCCACGGCTTTACTAAAAAACACTCCTTACGTCTGCTTTTTAAAGAACAGTTCGGCGCGCGCAAACTCGAGTTTCCGGTCTTCGAAGACGCCCCGACCGAAAAGTTCGACCTGCTTATCCTGCGTGCATGCTCGACTGACTCCTGGCCGGCGG
>JBLHKE010000535.1:0-5599 GCA_047619485.1 Verrucomicrobiales bacterium
ATTTTAGCCAGCACCAAGGCAGATTTCAGCGATGATAGCGGGCTATTTGAGTTGGAAGCTAACGCGGGTGATGGCCAAAATAACCAGCAGATTGTAGGAGTTATTTACTGACAAGCCCTAAGGGCTTACCCACTCTCCGGATTTCCCGCTGGCGACGATCGCTTCGATGACGCGGATGTTGTTGATTCCGTCGCTGATTGGGGTTGGCACGGGCAGGTTTTCGAGGATCGCCTTGGCGAACAGATCGCCCTGGATGGTGTATTGATCAGCGGTCGGGATCTCGATGCGTTCGATCGGATCCTCACCGCGCTGGTGGTAGAGGATGCAGGGGACGTCCGGGGGCGCGTTGAACGGGATCTCGATCTCCACCCGTCCCTCGGTGCCGAAAAGGTGCACCCGCTGGTAGGGGGTGAGCTGGGTGCTGCAGGTGAAGGTCGAGCTGCGGCTGTCGCCGAAGTCGAGCATTCCGGAGGCGATGCGATCGACTTTCATCGCGGGGTCGTTGTCGACGAGGCCGCAGACGCGAGCGGGCTCGGCGTCGAACAGGAAGCGTGAGAGAGAGATGTTGTAACAGCCGATATCTAGCAGTGACCCGCCCCCGATGTCGGCCATGTTGCGAATGTTGTTCGGATCGTCGTTGAAGTAGGAGAAGAAGGACTGGATCGTGCGGAAGGTGCCGATCGCGCCGCTGGTAGCGAGCTGTTTCGCTCTGATCCACTGTGGGTGATGGCGATACATGAACGCCTCCATGAGCTTCAACTCGGGGTGGCGTTGGCCTGCGGCTGCGAGTTGTTCTCCTTCGGCAGAGTTCAACCCGATCGGTTTCTCGCTGAGGACATGCTTGCCAGCCTCCAATGCTTTGATCGACCACTCGACGTGTAGGTGGTTCGGCAGCGGATTGTAGACGGCGTCGACATCGGGATCTGCCAGTAGCTCCTCGTAGCTGCCGTAGGCACGCGGGATGCCAAGGTCATCGGCCGCGGCGCGGGCAGACTGTTCGCGGCGCGAGCAGATCGCGACCACCTCCGTGAGTTCGCCCCGTTGCATGGCGGGGATCACTTTGGCAGTGGCGATGTTTGCGGTGCTGAGGATGCCCCAGCGGATTTTTTTCGGGTGGCTCATGGATCTATTGAAATCTTGGTTTGGCTTCTCAATCAAGGTCATTGTTTGTTCTAAGAAGCGAGCCTAAACCCAAAGTTTTTGCTTTGCTGCCCAAGTGCTGGGCCTGTAGACTTCGCATCCGTCCATCATGCCGATCGTAGAAAATAGACCAGTCGTGCCGCAGCCTGGAGCTGCATCGAGAGACGTCGTGTGTCTGATCGTCCGGGTAATGGCGGGTTTGAGCATGATCCTCTACAACTCGTGGTTGATGGTGCAGCAGGGGTGGGATCACCTGTGGCATCAATCGGACTGGATCCTGCTGAAAGTCGTCACTGCGATGGGGCTACCGATGCCGCTGGTGGGGGCTTGCCTGATCGCTTGCGCCTATTTCTTCGGGTCGATTTTTCTGATCGTTGGTGTCTTCGGACGGATCCCTACGGCGTTTTTGTTGCTGATCACCGAGGTCGGCTGTTATTTCGCGGTGATGGGTGGGGCGACTGCCTACGTCGAGCTGAGCGTCCTCTACGGGACGCTTTATGCCCTGCATTTAATCCTTGGTTCGGGTCGTCTCTCACTCGATCAGGTGCTCATGGGGGCAGGGCGCAGGCGGTTCCGGAAGCGGAATCCAGTGGAGTTTTAGGTCGAATGAGGTTCTTGGTTGATTCGTTAGGCGCTCTGTCTGAACGAATCGTGTGGAAACTTGGATCCACAATATATTGTGGTTGGAATTGTCTCGATACCCCAATATCTTGTGAATTCGTGATTTCTCATCCCCAACCCAATCCATCTTAGATGCGCTGTACAAAGTGTGGCGATCTTGAAGACAAGGTCATCGATTCCCGGTCGAGCAAGGACGGCTGCGCGATCCGGCGCCGTCGTGAGTGCTTGAAGTGTGGGCATCGATTTACGACTTACGAGCAGATCGAGCGTCACGATCTGCGTGTCGTGAAACGCAACGAGGCACGCCAGCCATTCGATCGCAACAAGCTGCTTGGCAGTTTCATCAAGGCATGTGAGAAACGCCCGGTGAGCATCGATATCCTCGAGCAGGCGACGGATGATGTGATCAATGATCTGCAGGCCGAGAACTTGCGCGAGATGCCATCGAATCTGATCGGTGCGAAGGTGATGAAGAAGCTCGAGAGCGTCGATCCCGTCGCCTACGTGCGCTACGCCTCGGTCTACCGGAGATTTCAAGACGTGGGGGAATTTCTCGATGAGATCGAATCGCTCGAGCGTCGTCCACTTCTCGATTCTGCCCAAACGGATCTGTTCAGCAAGCCATGATCTGCCTCCCGTCTCAACTGCCGCTGCTGCGCTTTGGAAACTTCGAGGTTGTCCAGTACGACGCGCGCTGGTTAGCCGACTCCATCATGGCGGCAGCCGAGCGTGCCGGACATGAGGACTGGTGGATCGCAGACGACATTGCGAAGGGGATCATCGAATACCTGCGGCAGCGATTTCCAGGGAACACGATCACAGTGGAGGAGTTGTATGAAAAGATCAGCCGGGCCTTGGACGTACTTGGTTGGGACGATGTGGCGGGGGAGTTGCAGGTCGGGCCACCGCCCTTGCGGATTTCACTCGCCGAGATCGCGCAGGAAGCGGGTGATGGGTTCGAGCTGGCTTTCTTCCGCCTGTTGCGCGAACGCCTGGCGGAGACTTGCGTGACCGGGTCGCAACAGATCCAGTGCTACGGCCTGCGCAAGGGGGTGAAGATTTTGCATCGCGCGCGGAGGTGGGGCAACAGGTGCCAGTGCCTGGCGGAGGAGATCGCCGAGTTCCTGCGCGCGGAGTTGCGGGCCTACGGTTGCTGGACGCCAGAAATGAGTTTGGTACTTCGTTAGGAGTTGATCCGGTCTATCTGACCGTTAGATTGGCTGATAATGAAAGTATTTATCACTACGTTAGTCGTCGCCCTCACTGCGGGGTTTGGAACCGCTGCTATCAAGGAATCCGCCGTCATCTACAAGGATGGCGATGTGGAGTTGGAGGGATTTATCGCCTACGATGATGGGATCGAAGCCGGCGATCGGCCAGGGGTGTTGATCGTCCACCAGTGGACGGGGTTGACCGATTATGAAAAAGGGCGCGCCCGCCAACTCGCTGAGCTCGGCTACACGGCCTTCGCGCTCGATATCTACGGGAAGGGCATCCGCCCGGATCGTTCGGAGGCGAGCAAATTTGCGGGGATCTACAAGGGGGATCGGGAGCTCTACCGGCGTCGGCTGATGGCTGGTCTCGAGGTCTTGAAGGAGAAAGGCAAGGTGGATGAGAACTCGATAGCTGCGATCGGTTACTGCTTTGGTGGGACTGGTGTTCTCGAGATCGCGAGGGCAGGTGTCCCGCTCGCTGGGGTGATCTCTTTCCATGGTGGTCTCAACACCGCCGAGGGGATGGCCGCGAAGAAAGACAAGGTGAAGGCAGAGGTGTTGGTGCTGCATGGCGCCGATGATCCGTATGTGCCGGCGGATGAGGTCGCGACGTTCGAAGAGGAGATGCGTTCGACCGGGGCTGTCTGGAGCCTGGTGAAGTATGGCGATGCGGTGCACTCATTCTCGCAGAAGATGGCTGGGAATGATAAGTCGAAGGGGGCTGCTTACAACAAGCGTGCCGACAAGTTGTCGTGGGAGGACATGCGGCTGTTCTTGGACCGGGTGTTCGCTGACTGAGGCGCTGCCGACCAACCAATTCTTCGGGCTTCGATTGCAAATCGAAGCCACGGCATTTTGACTAGCCGCGACCGAACTTTTTCTTCAGCTCTTGGAAGCTTGTTTGGATTAGGGTCGGGCGCCCCTGTGGATCGCAGTAAGGCATCTCGCAGGCTAGGAGATCCTTGATGAGTTGCTTCTGCTCGAGCTGGTGGAGGGGTTTGCCGGCGGCGACTGCTTGGCGGCAGATGGTGGCCATGAGCGCGTCTTCGTTGAGGCGGCTGCGGCTGGATCCCTCGGGACGCGCTTTGCTCAACTCAGCGAAAACTTGGTCGATGATAGCTTGCGGGTCAGCGTCCATTTTGTAGAAGGTCGGAAGCGCGTCGAGCTTGAGCGTGTTGCTGCCAAACACCTCGACTCCGAAGCCCATGAGTTCGAGTCCTGTTAGGTTCTGGCGGATGAAATCGAACTCCTTCGGGCTGAGTTCGACGGTGATTGGAACTAGCAGGCGCTGCGACTCGGGAGCGGAGGTGTTGGCGCGGGCGCGCTCGAACAGGATGCGTTCGTGCGCCGCTTTCTGGTCGAGCATCACCATGCCTTCTTCACTCTCCATCAGGATGTAGGTGTCGCCGAGCGTGCCGATGATGCGGAAGGGGATCGGCTCTGCAGGAGGAGCATTGGCCGGTTGATCGCCCGGGGTGGGGCTCTCGGGCGTGGTGAGGGGTTGGGATGGTGGGTATTTGGGGAATTCAGGGGTCGAGTGCGTCTGGTGGCGGATCTCTTTTCTCTGGGCTGGTGGCTGGGGGATTTGCTGGTCGTTGGGTGACGCAGACGGGGCTTCAACTTTTTGATCGAAGTCCCCGCGCAGGGCTGCCACTAGCACATCGACGAGCGCCTGCTGCACTTGGCGGGCGTTGTGAAAGCGCACCTCCTTCTTCGCCGGGTGGACGTTGACGTCGACCGCTTGTGGGTCGAGTTCGATAAAAATGAAACAGACTGGCGAGACGCCACGGCTCAGGGTTCCGTGGTAAGAATCGCGTAGCGCGAAGCTGATCGCGGGGCTCTCGACCGGCCGGTGGTTGAGGAAGCTCAGTTGGTATTGTCGATTTGATCGACCGGTGCCCGGTGGGCCGATGTAGCCACTGATTTTGATCCCGGAGCGTTGCTGTTCTGGGATTTCGATCAGCTTCTGTGCCAGTTCCATCCCCGCGATTCCCGCGATGCGTTCGCGCAGATTCTTGGTGGAGGGAAGCTGGAAGACGAGCCGGTCACCGTGGCGCAGGGTGAACGCGATCTGCGGGAAGGCGATGGCGTGCACGCGCACCTGTTGTTCGATGTGGCTGAACTCGGTCGATTCGGCGCGCAGGAACTTGCGCCGCGCCGGGACGTTGTAGAACAGCGAGCGCACCTCGATCTGCGTGCCGGGTGCTTCGCCGCTCTCGTGGATGTCGCCGAGCTTACCTCCATCGACGTTGATCTCAGTCCCGCTGATAGCATCGGCCTCGCGGGTGGTGAGGCGGAAGCGCGAGACACTGGCGATCGACGGCAGCGCCTCGCCGCGGAACCCGAGGGTGGTGATACGGCCGAGATCTTCTTTGGTGTGGAGTTTGCTGGTCGCGTGGCGCTCGAGGCAGAGCAGGGCATCGTCGTGGGACATGCCGTGGCCATCGTCGAGGATGCGGATTAGCGAGAGCCCGCCGCGCTGGACGAAAACTTCGATTTTTTTTGCGCCAGCGTCGATGGAGTTTTCAAGCAGCTCTTTGACGACGGAGGCGGGGCGTTCGACGACCTCTCCAGCAGCTACCTGGCTGGCGAGGGCGTCGGGCATGAGTTGGATCCGGGGCATG
>JBLHKE010000536.1:0-5595 GCA_047619485.1 Verrucomicrobiales bacterium
GCGCAGTTGTTGCGCTGCCGGGTGCGCTACCTCGGCGATGGGGTGGCGGTCGGGCGTGAAGCGTTCTTGGAGTCGGTTTTTGGGGTGCTTCGGGAAAGGTTCACGGAGGGGCGGAAGAGTGGGGCGCGGCGGATGCGAGGCGGAGAAGGCTGGGGCGAGTTGCGGACTCTGCGAGCGTTGCGTGTCAACCCGGTTGAGCCGAGCGGCTGATGTTCCCGTCGCTCGTCCGTGGGGCTCTGAGCCACCAACTAGTAGCGGCGAAAAAACACCAGCCAGTGCTGACCCAGCTCTGCAAACTCATACCACCGCACCTCGTTGCCACGCTCGCCCGCGAGCACGGGTCGATAGAAAAGCGAGCACCTTCATACAGTGGAGCCACGTGGTGGTCTTGCTTGGGGCGTGTTCGGAAATAACTTGGACATATCAGCTAGCCCTTGAACCTCCCACCTGCGTTGGAGTTTCCTCCGAGTCGTTCACGACACGAAGCAAACTCTGCCTTGGTGGTAGGCTCAATGCCTGCCCAGCTATTGACCAACTTATTTCCGAACAAGCCCTTAAGACACTAGGGAGCAAGAGCCCGCGAAATGAGCATGACGGCTGAAAGTTGAAAAAACGACCCGCAGAACCGAGCCGAAAACCCTACAAAACTAGATCCAGCACCGGAGAAAAGGTGGCTATGGGATGACTGTGATTGCAAATCGAAGTTACGGTCGAGCGAAGCTGAAGTTAACGCTACCGCCTACTCCTCGAACTGCGAAACTAACCCCGACACGGTGGCCTTAGCGTCCCCGTAGATCATCCGGGTGTTCTCACGGAAGAACAAGGTGTTCACCAGCCCCGAGAAACCAGCCCCCTGTCCACGCTTGAGCGCGAACACGGTCTTCGCCTCATAGACGTTGATGATCGGCATCCCGTAGATCGGGCTCGACTCATCTTCGACGGCTGCAGGATTGACCACATCATTGGCGCCGATCACGATCGCCACGTCGACCGAAGACATGATGGCATTCACATCATCCATCTCACAAAGTTGCTCATACGGGACATCCGCTTCGGCCAACAGCACATTCATGTGGCCTGGCATCCGCCCGGCCACCGGGTGGATCGCGTGTCGGACTTCCGCGCCATTGCGCTGGAGAATTTCGCCAAGTTCCTTCACCGCGTGCTGCGCCTGTGCCACCGCCATGCCGTAACCTGGGACGAACACGACACTCTGTGCCGCCTCCAAAACGTAGTAGGCGTCCTCGATGCTGATGCCCTTCATCTCCCCTTCGACCTCCGCTCCAGAACTGCCAGTCGCGGCACCGAAGCTACCGAACAAGACGTTGCCAAGCGTGCGGTTCATCGCCTTGCACATGATGAAAGTGAGGATCAAGCCGCTCGCGCCAACCAAGCAGCCAGCGACGATCAGCACCGTATTCAAAATCACGAACCCAGCCGCCGAGGCTGCGAGTCCAGAGAAGCTATTGAGCAAGGCGATCACCACTGGCATGTCGCCGCCACCGATCGGAATGGTTCCGAGAATGCCGAGCAACAACGAAACCGCAAGCACCCCGAAAAAGATCCCCTGCGCGGCACCCGACTCAGGCTGGATCGCGAAGAACGCCCCGGAGCCAACGACGCCGAGCATCAGCAACGCGTTGAGAGCCTTCTGGCCCGGGAAGGTGGTCGCATTGCCGCCCATCTTCCCACTCAGCTTGAGATACGCGATCAGACTGCCTGTAAACGTGATCGAGCCGATCAAGATCGTCAGAAGAATGACGACCGAGATGAAACCGGCGCCGACCTCATTCCGACCTGGATCAGCAAGGAGGTACTCGGGCCATCCCTGACTGCGAATGTTCGCGTATTCCGCCCAGCCGACTAGCAAACTAGCAAGGCCACCAAATCCGTTGAACAAAGCCACTAGCTCCGGCATGCCAGTCATCTGCACACGCTTCGCCGCGATCAATCCGATCACCCCGCCGACCAGCAGGCCGGCGAGAATAAATCCGAAGTCCAAGTCAGCCTTGAAGAGCGTTGCGACCACTGCGAGCAACATGCCCAGCGACGAGATCTGGTTGCCCCGGCGTGCCGTCGACGCGGAGCCGAGCATCTTGATCCCGAAGATGAACAGGATCGAGGCGACGATATAACTGAGATTAACGAAATCCATACGCTAGTTCTTCTTTTTAAACATCGCCAACATGCGATCGGTCACCACATAGCCACCGACCACGTTGACCGTCGCTAGAACCAGTGCGGCAAACGCGAACCATTTCCCGGCCTCGAAGTCACCAGTCGTGCTCACACCGATGAGCGCCCCGACGACGGTGATGCCCGAGATCGCATTCGATCCAGACATCAGTGGCGTGTGCAACTGGGACGGAACCTTTGAAATCAGCTCGGTGCCTAGAAACACCGCGAGCGTGAATGTGAAGAGCAATAGTATTAGAACCATAATTTGGTGGGTAAGATTTAAACGAAGCGTTCGTGCACGATGTTCCCATCATGTGTTAGCACACAGCCCTTCAAAATTTCGTCCTCGAGATCGAACTTGAAGGTCTTCTCCTCCTTGTCCCAGTAGTGCTCGAGGAAGTTGCCGATGTTGGCTGAAAACATCTGTGTCGCGTGGGTCGCCGAACGACGCTCCAAACTGCTGAGCCCAATGATTCGCACGCCCTCGTCAGTCACGATCTCTTCATCCACCACCGTGCCATCGACATTGCCACCTGTCTCGGAGGCCGCCAGATCGACGATCACGCTGCCGCGCTTCATGCGCTTCACGACTTCCGCTGAAATCAACACCGGCGCCTTGCGGCCAAACACCTTCGCAGTCGTGATCACGATGTCCGAATCGGCACAGGCCTTGGCCTGCCCCTCGACCTGCTTCGCGATTTGCTCAAGCGTCAGTTCTTTGGCGTATCCCTGATCGGTCGAACCAGTCTCGCCGAGATCGATGCGCAGCGCCTTCGCGCCGAGCGACTCCGCCTGCTCGAGTGCCTCCGCGCGGATGTCGAATGCAGTCACGCGTGCGCCCAAGCGCTTCGCGGTAGCAATCGCCTGCAAACCCGCAACCCCAATCCCCAGCACGAACACCTTGGCCGGGGAGATCGTTCCGGCCGGAGTCATCATCATCGGCAGAATCTTGTTCAGCCGCTCCGCCGCCACGATCACCGACTCGTAGCCAGCGATGTTCGCCTGCGAGCTGATGACGTCCATTTTCTGTGCCAGCGTCGTGCGTGGAATCATCTCCAGGCTCACCCCGGTAGCGCCGCAATCGGCCATCGACTTCAACAACTCGCCCTCGTTGAACGGGTCCATGTAGCTGATGTGCATCGCCCCCTTCTTGAGCTTCCCCAATTCGTCCGCGCTCGGCTTCTGAACACGGGCTACAAAATCAGCCGCTCCCAACTCACCAGCGCGATCACTGACGACCTTAGCACCCGCCACCTCGTAGTCCGCATCCACATGCTCGCTGCCCAGACCGATCCCGGTCTCGACACGGATCTCATAGCCCAATCCCACCAATTTCTTGGCGGTTTCAGGGTTCATCGCGGCGCGAGTCTCTTTCGGGTCGCTCTCCTTAGGTGCAAATACGATCATGGTTTACGGAAGCGCCCATCATAAAAAGCGCGACCGATTTGTCCACATCATAATCACCTAGAAACAGATTCGGTAGGTCGAGTTTAAGCCCAGCAGACGCATTTCAGGATGTAACTTCGATTTGCAATCGAAGCGACGCGCCCCTCGCCCTCTAGTCCGCAATCTCGTCTTGGTAGAACGAAGCCCAATCGTCGAGATTGTTCAGGTTCACCGCGTCGGGTAGCGCATCTGTGTCCTCAATCCCCGCCGCTTCCAAAATCTCCTGGCGCACGCCCGGAGCATGATGGTAGCCGACGATGCTCTCGTTGAGCGCCTGCACCTGAGTGGCGTCCAAGGCGCCTCCCTTTTTGTCCAAGATCCAAGCCTCAAGCTCGGGATAGGTCGGCTTTTGTCCCGCAACGTAGGCCAAGAACTCCTCGCGGCTGACCGCCAAACCGTCCAAAACCATCTGATCGAAGCCCTGCCCAGAGGCCGGGTAATCGTCGTTTAACTTAGACACAGAGCCAAGAGAGGCTTTTTGCCAGAGACGCGGCAAGTGCAGGACACCGAGTGGACCAGCCACACCAGAACTAATCATTGGAATTTGTTTACTCATGTTCTAGCTATCTATATTCTAATTCCCAGAAAGACAAGCCTAACTATGATCCCCCCGATTCAAAAATTTGCCCTGCTGTCATTCCTCGCGCTTCTGGTGTCTGCCACCGCCGTTCGTTCGGCCGACGACTCGAAACTCATCGAATGGAAATCAGGATCTGACCCAAGCGGAAAGATCATCGACCTAGAACTGTTCGGAAAACCCGAGATCCGCGGCGAAGCGATCGCCAACGGCAAGAGCGGCACGATGAAGTTTCATGGTGGCTCGATCGTGATGAACCTCACCGATGCGGCGATGCTGAGAAAACTACTCACGCAGAATGACCAACTCACTATCGAGATCGACGTCATCCCAACCAACTCAGATCAGGATGGTCCTGCACGGATTTTCAGCTACTCCACCGATCATTTCACACGCAACTTCACCGTCGGTCAATCGGGTGACCAGTTCGACCTGCGACTCCAGACCGATGGCGGCCTCGAAAATGGGATCATCCGCGACGGCCGATTTGGAAAGATCAAGGCAGGCAAGCGCTACCGTCTAGTCATCATCTACAAACCCGGTTACCTCGCCATCACCGTTAATGGAGAACTGATGGTCGAGCGGGACGACATCAAAGGTTCGATCAAGAACTGGACGAATCAGCGGCTCATGTTCGGTGACGAACTCACGGGCGATCGCAGCTGGCACGGAGCGATTCAGGGGCTTGCGATCTACAACAAGGCGAAAGCCTTGCGCAACCAATCCGAGGAGAAAAAACCGCGCAGCGCCGGAGCTCCCGATAAGGAACTCAAACACACACAGCGCGTGGTCGCCGACCTGAAGAAAAAGATCGAAGCCCTGTGTGCCGAGAACGCCGACCTAAAGCTGCGCATCATGGCGCGGGACAAGGCGGGTTCCTACCTGGAGGATCAGCTGGCCGAATGCATCAAGCGCCACGAAGATTACGGCGGCCTCGAGAAACAACTCAAGGAGGCGAGATCGCTGGCCAAACGCGAGCATGATCGTGCCGAGAAGATCTCCGACGATATCTTAAGACAAGTCGACGCGCAGCAGGCCATCGTGAAGGAGTTGAAAGAAACGGTCGCCCTCGTGCAGCGCGAGCGCGCCGGCCTGCTCGCCAAGATCGACGAGCAGCCGAAGTTCGACCCGGAACAACGCATGCGCCTGATCGCCGAAAACGTGAAGCTCAGCAAGAGCCTGAAAGATGCCTGGGAAAAGGGCAAGACGAACGACAAGGCGAAGGCAGATCAGGAGATGAAACTCGACCAGCTAACCGCAGCCAAAAAGAAGGCCGAAAAACAGGCCATCACCCAACGTGCCGAGGCCATAAGGGACAAGATCGAGCGCAAAAAACTGGAATCCCAGCTGGCGCAACTCAAAGCAGCTGCCGCCAAACAAGCTGAAAAAAACGC
>JBLHKE010000537.1:0-5590 GCA_047619485.1 Verrucomicrobiales bacterium
CGCAGACCGTCACCAACCACTACACGATCAATGCGCCTGGGGCTGATGCTCATGAAGTGTTGCGGCTCCTGAAGCGTGAGGAAAAACGCAACGCCGGCAACGGTCTATTCGATCGCGCGCCGGCCACGGGGCCGTTTGGGAGATAACGATGGCAGAAGTCATGATGCAGCTCGGGTTCTTCCAGTTCTCCCTGGATAACGCAGCCTACCAGCGGCTCAGTCGATCGGCTGATTATAGGTGGCCCGGCAGGCGCGGATCGGGACCAATGATGCGCTGCAGTTCACCGGCCTGGGCCCGGAGACTGTGGAGCTCGAGGGCGTGATCTATCCCCATTTCAGGGGCGGGCTGAAGCAGATCGATAAGATGCGCACACAGGCCAGTCTTGGGCTGCCACTGCCGTTGGTGTCTGGCATCGGTAAGGTGCTGGGCCTGTGGGTCGTGGAGGGCGTCACCGAGGGGCAGGAAGTCTTTGCCTCGCAGGGCATCCCGCATCGGCAAGAGTTCACAATGAGGATGGCAAGATATGACGGCGGTGTCCGATCTCTACTTCGTTTCTTCTGAGGGCGATGTCCTGGACCAGGTCGTGGCCGCGCATTACGGGGATACCCTGGGCGGCAAGGTCGAGGCGGTTCTTGCCGCTAACCCAGGTCTGGGCGCGCTGGGCGCTGTGCTGGATCCTGGCGTTCGCATCCGGTTGCCGGATCTAGACACTTCCGAGCCTTCTGAAACGGCGCAGCTATGGGGCTGATGGATTTCCGGCCGTTGGTCCAGGTCACGATTAACGGGGTGCCGCTGTCGTGGTTCGTGTTCTCGCAGCTGAGTTCGGTGCGCGTGTCCGACACGGCCGGCTTCATCTCCGATACTGCTGAGATTACTTTCGCCAATACCTCGCCGCTGTCGCGCTTTGCCATGCCAGAGCCCGGGGCCGAGGTCGCGATCGCCCTGGGGTACCTCGGTGAATTCTTGCAGATGGGGCTCTATATCGCCGACGAGGTTGAGGAGAGCTCGCCCCCTCGCATGATTACGGCCGTGTGCCGTGCCAAGGCGCAAGGCGAGACGCAGAGCGGCTTCGCCCCGATTAGCCAGCAGAAGTCCCGGTCGTGGCCGGCCGGCATGACACTGAAAGCGATTGCCACCACCATTGCCCGCGACAACGGGCTCGAGCCGGCTGTGACGGAAGCCGCGGGGTCCATCGTGCCTGGTCACATCGATCAGCTGGACGAAAGCGACCTGTCGGTTCTGACGCGGATTGCGGTGCTGCACGACCTCGTTGCCAAGCCGGCCGGTGGCGTTCTCTATGTCGGGCGCAGGGCGGAGGGGATGAAAGCCTCGGGGCAGCCAACGGCGACAGTGGTGCTGCAGGAGGCAGATGTCACCCGCTGGTCGATGCGCCGGGGGCTCAGCGAGGCAACGGGTGCGATCATCGCCGCCTATCGGGATCTCGAGAAGGCCGAGGATGTCGAGGTAAAGGTCGGGGACGCGGAGCCGGTGCGCCGGCTTCGTCAGCGGTTCCGCTCTGAGGAAGAGGCGCGCGCCGTCGCGACGGCTGAGTCGCGCCGTGCCGGCCGTGCGAAGGAGACGCTCGAGGTGGAGCTGCCGGGGAACCCCTCAATCGCGGCCGAGGGGCGCTTGATCCCGATCGGGTTCAGCGGGGCTGCATCCGGCGTTTGGGTTGTGAAAACGGCGACCCATGAAGTCTCGGAGGGCGGCTATCGCACGATGGCCCAATGTGAGCGGCCGGAGTAGGGAACCCGCCAGAGGCTCCCAAGCGCGTCCAAGGGCATCTTGGCTTGAAATGTTCGCACCTGGAGCCTGTTTGCATGTCTGAAGAAGAAACCCCTCGCGCGGGGCTGATCAATTGGTCGGAGTGGCGAAAGGATGGCGGCAAGTTTTTCCGTATTACCGTTATCGGGGCCTTCGCCGCATGGGGCGGTGCCTATGTGCCCGTGGTTAACGAGCTGGTGTTCTCGCCCTGGCGCTTAGGCGACAAGGTGGATGCGAATACTGAGACGCTGTCGCACCTGGTCGAAGACGTTAAATTCTTGCAGCGGCCGGATGTGATTTTCCGGATATCTCGATCGGACGTGTTGGGGCCCCGGTGCGGGGGCGGGCGCAGCTGCGCGATCGAGGTCGAGATCGAGCGGACCGAGGAGGGAAGAAACTGTCAAATTGTACCCGGGCAAACGCGCTATTCTTTCCGCAATCCGCGGACGGATGCCAGCTTGTACGTTCGCCTCGATCGGCCCGTGCAAAGTCAAAATGTCGGGTCAAAGCCGGTCACGTTCCAGTATCAGGTGACCGCGCCGTATGGCTTGGAGCCCAACGCTGAGTTTTGCTTGGAGCCGCTCTATACGAGCTGCCCTGGTATGTCGGAGGGGGATGCGCCGATCCGGGCAAACCGCAGCTGCACGGCAGTGCCTGTTGAGCCTTAGATTATTTCGATTTCCTGCTCTCGGTCGGCATATCCCATAGTTTTATTAGCTTCTGAGATCTTTCACGCAGCTTGTTCTAGCTCTGATTCATTGTCCTTAGGTAGAGACAATGTGAATGTGCTGCCTACGCCTACCTCGCTTGTCACGTCAATCGTGCCGTTCTCGAGCTTCGCTAGTTCCCTCGCCACCGATAAGCCTAGGCCGGTTCCAGCGGCGTTGCGTGATTGGGATAAATCGGCTTGATGAAATGCTTCAAAAATCTTCTTGAGCTCACCTTTTTCGATGCCGGGGCCAGTATCGCTAACCGAGATATTCACCCTTTGAGCGGTTTCCTCAACCAAAACAGAAACGGTACCCTTATCCGTGAACTTAATCGCGTTACCCAACAAGTTGATAAGAATTTGTCGGGTCCTAGTAACATCAGCTATCAAGTTACAACGATGAATGCTCGATCTTAGGTTCAGGCCTTTCTGATCGGTCAGTACCCTCATTTGATCGATGACGGGCTCAAGTAGCTCCTGAACATCACAAACTTCTGTGTCGAGCTCGAGCCGACCTGTTTCCATTTTGGCGTAGTCCAACAGCTGGTTTACTAAAAATAAGAGGTGCTCTCCGGATCTCTCAATTTTTTCCATACCTGTAGTCGCTAAATTCAACACGTCGTTTGCGCACTTGGTAGCTATGTCACCATCTCTCGAATTGGTTTTGAGCTCGCGGAGCAATGTTTCCGACGCTGGCATCCTGTCGATATTTTTTCCCAACCGAGCGTAGCCAAGAATTACTGTCAAAGGCGTCCGCAGTTCGTGGGATACTACACTCATAAAATTTAGTTTTGCCCGGTCGGCAGCCGTAGCTTCTTGCTTTGCCTTCTGAAGGGCATCTATATCCAGCAAAGCTTGTCTTTCACTGTCTTCCAGCATTCTAGAGAATTTCAGCAACCTTCTTATCACCCACAGCAATAAGATGATGCCAGCTGACGCTACGGCGGTGAAGACAGGTAATAATTCGAAAAACAGATCGCTGCCAGGCGTTCTGGGTGCCCAAACTAGCCATGCGAGAGGATTGCCGCCTGCTGATGTCAGAGCAATTCCAGCTAAGCTCCCCTCAGGGCGGTTCTTATCGAACCTGTAGTCGTCTAACTCGATCGGTTCAGCCACCTGTGCAGCAAGAGCATCGTCCACGTATCTGATCGCAACGTGAAGGTACTCCGAGCCGAGTTTCTGCTCCAACTCGCCGGTGTCAGTAACAATTGGGACAACGCTGACGATCGCGACCTGATCATCGAGCTCCACAGGTCTAACGGCTTGAATTTCTGCCAAGGTTTCGTATGAGAAATCTGCTCTTGTAGCAGCTTTATTTAATCGTTGTCGAAGCTGTCGTGCGATCGGAGCGACCACATCACTACGGGACGAGTAAAAACCTAAAGCTTTAACCTCGCCTTGTGCTGAAGCATAAATCGCGTTGTTCTCTTCGTTAAGAACAAAGTTTTCATTGTGTCCAAAATACTCCTCCATCCAAACGCCTAGATTTTCGTCCATCCATTCGATGTCTAGTTCTTTAGTTCGATTGACTGCATCGTCCCAAACGGTTGCACTGCGTTGTTGCTCAGGTAAGGTTTGTATAGCAGCTTCGAGATTTCGAGCGGCGAGACGTTGTTCGCGGGAGAGCGCTTCGCGGTCTGACAGGTTCATGGCGCTGTTGCCAATTACTAAAAGACCAAAAAAACCTAGGCCGAACACAACAAATAGCGAAGCGCTAATCTGCAATGACAATCTGTTAGATCTTGAAGGCATGTCGAATTCAAAGCTCCTAGTACGATAGGTGACGCTCACAGCATGTTGATTTTTTTTCACATATCCGTGCGGTTGATTCCGAGCACCAATAGCTTCGTGTATTGAGCGAATATGGCTAACAAATGGCGTTTGTGTGCGACCAATGTTCCATTTTCATAACGCCTTATATCCATAACATGGTGATCTAATCGTCGAAGTCGTTATGCGACTTTGATTGGAGCTGAACTTTTCGGCTGTCGGATACTGCGGACTGATGACCCATATAGAGGTTGATCTACGCCGCTGGCATCGGCTAGTGATCCTGCCTCACATTCTTGATATGTTTCGGGTATGTTCCCGCCGTCTGGTGCACAAAAAATCTTTTAAAAACAGTCAAAAACGTGCGGATTGCAAATCCGTGTACAGGAGTTCGATTCTCCTACTCGCCTCCACTATATTTCCCTCTCTAAATTACGTTTCTCACAGGCTGACCGCGCGTGGCATGCGTCGTGGCTATGGCATCCTCTATGTTTTAACCGTATTATCCGCCAAACACGGAAAATTGCGCCTATTGACCCGACTGGCCGTTGCCCGGCGGGCGGTGATGTGGCATCTCACGAGACAAATAACTGAACGAAAGAGTTTAGCTGATGACAGATTTCACAGCCCGCCGCACCATGATGGTTGATACTCAGGTGCGCCCTTCGGATGTTACCAAGTTCCCGATTATTGATGCGATGCTCAAGGTGGCGCGCGAGGATTTTGTGCCGGTGGCCCGCCGCGAGGCAGCTTATCTGGGCGAAAACATCAGCTTGGGCGAAGGGCGCGTGCTGCTTGAGCCGCGGACGCTGGCCAAGATGCTGGACGATCTTGGGGTCGAGAATGACGAGCTGGTGCTCGATATCGGCTGTGGCTACGGCTATTCCTCTGCCGTGATCGCACATATGGCCGAAGCGGTCGTCGCCGTCGAGGATGACGAGCAGATGGCGAAAGAAGCACAGGAAACCCTGATCAACGCGGATATCGACAATGTCATCGTACACCACGGCCCGCTGGCTGAAGGGGCACAGCAACATGGGCCCTATGACGTGGTGATCGTGCAAGGCGGCGTCGCCGACGTGCCCGAAGCGCTGCTGGCGCAGCTCAAGGATGGCGGGCGGATCGCTTGCCTGTTCATGGACGGCCCCCTGGGCGAGGTGCGTTTGGGCTACAAAAGCGAACGTGGCATCAGCTGGCGCAAAAGTTTCAACGCCGCCGCCCCTGTCCTGGACGGGTTTACCCGCGCGAAAGAATTCCAGCTTTAAGCTATCAGAACTGCTGCAGATGACGGCAGATGCAGTGACACCGATGGAGTGTGAAATATGATGAATACGGGCAAGATGCGGT
>JBLHKE010000538.1:0-5582 GCA_047619485.1 Verrucomicrobiales bacterium
GATCACGACGGTTCCGACGAAGCGACGGTTCGGATGCGAAAAAAACAATCATCAAGTAAGTCATGACCCAGTAGTGTCCGGAAACTCGAATCGTCGATATTTCATGCGGCATCCCGGTAGTAGTAGTAGTAGCGCAGTAGTCCTCCAAGCCTCTCGCGACAATTCACCTTCCCCTGCCCTGTTCAATCCGAACGTAGGCTCGATGATCTTGTTCCCCAGACCCTGGTGATTCCTCTCCCGGTGGTAGTGCTCGCAGAACTGAGCGACGGCTCTTCGCAGAGATCCCTCACCAACCAAGATCATCCGGCTCAGACACTCCTCCTTGATCGAACGCACAAAAACCTCTCGGCAAATGCGTTCAAATTGGGAGAGCGTGGCGGCAGGCGCACCGAGTTCACTCCGCCACTTTCGAGGATCGACGGGAACTCTTTCGTGAACACGGTCGCACGGTCATGGATCAGGTACCGGTATCCAATAAGGAATCCGCTTGAGCAGTCGGTGAGATTTCGCCCGACCTGCTTCATCCACTCCCCGTCCGGTTCGGGGACGATCCCGGCGATGTGCACCTTCCGGGTCGAGAGCCGGATCAGGAACAGGACGTGGTCGCGCACCAGCCCGCGCAGCGTCCACACCTCCACGGTGAAGAAGTCCGTGGCTTCCAGCATCTCCCAGTGCGTCTTAATGAACGCGGCCCACGTCGTCTTCCTCTCCCGTTCCGGCGCCGGTTCCATACCGGCCTGCTTCAAGATCTCGGCGATCGTCCCCCGGCCGATGTCGTGACCGAGATTTGCAAGCGCCTCCCGGATCCTCGTATATCCTCAGGCACGGTTTTCCTCTGCCATCTTGACTACGATTTGCCGGATCTCCTCGGCAGTTGGCGGGCGACCTACTCTCCGTCGGACGCCGCTCGAATCGTATTTCTTCGCGATGAGCTTGCGGTGCCACGCGAGCAGGGTCTACGGCGTGACAAGGTTCACAATTTGAACTTCAGCAGTTTTTCTTGTAATCAAGTTTCCGGACACTACGGGATCTCATTCTCGTTTGCCCCGTATCACGTCGGGTGCTACGCCGCGGGAGCCTACCACGTGGACATCAGGTGGGACGAGATCGCCGGGATCATCGACTCAGGTCGCTGGGCATTCCTCGGGCGCTTCTCCAAGCCGAACCTCGTGGGTTCGGTCCGGTAGTTCAGGGAGATCGATTCCGGCGAAATAGAAGGAATCCCAACCAAGCAAGTTTTCGCCGCAGCCCGTGCGCTACTCGATGGATCCCACTGAGCACTTCCACCCTAAGGGCTTGTCAGGAAATAAGTCCTGCGATCGTGGGATCGCGTCTGTGGGCGGAGTGGGTGCGGAGTGGGTGCGGAGTGGGTGCGGAGTGGGTGCGGAGTGGGTGCGGAAGGATTCGCCCCCGGCGGCAAAAGAAAACAGTGATAAGAACTGGGATGTTTAGTCCCATGTTGTATTCCCACTCGACAAAAAACCTTGCGATGGCGGCATGGTCAGGTGTAATTTTTTCGGGGTTGAGGCTGCATTCTGGAGCTTCGAGTGAATGATGAAGGAAGAAAAATAAATGAGTGAGCTATGGACATTTTCGGGGATCAATAGCCCGTTTAACCCGAGCACGGGAAACTATGAAGACTACACTTGGGAGCGGTTGAAATTGCAGATTTCAGCGACCCCGGATCGGCGGTATGCTAGCCATTTGGGGACTTCGAATGCCTACGACCGGGAGCACAATGTCGTCGGTCTGGGATCAGAGAAGAAGCTGGATCGCGAAGCCGACGAGTTTGTTACCAGCGGCGGCGGCTATCCGGAGGTGAGTAGCGGGATGTTCAAGGGTAAGACGGTCAGAGTGCTACTGGTCGCGCCGAAAACAACGACCAAGCCGCCGCGTGTTAGCGGGTTGGTGGTCGAAGTCTACTGGAGCCCCAATGACCAAGTTCCCAATCAGCGATTGATCCGACCTGACACTCTGAAGTACTGGCGAAAGTATGCCCGCGGCGGTGGCCAGGTGTGGCCGGTTGAGAACAAGTCGGGATCCGGTTTTGGCAAAGGGCACGACTTCAATGGCTTTCTTAAGAAACCGCCGATTGTCACCCGCGGAGTAATCAGAAAGGCTGGGGGCGGCTCGAAAGGTTTGAAGGGGACACGAAGAGTCTGGAAAAAGACGGGGCAACTCGCGCCTTCGCCGGCGGCTACTCTGCAGGCATGGATCGATGATCCGAATGTCGATTACGTCTTGATAGCCCACAGCCAAGGCTGCAATATAGCCATGCACCTTTTGAAATTTGGATATTAAAACTGATATCATCGCCTTGCCGATCGTACTCCTAATTTTTTTCACAAATGTCGCCTGTACAACGACTAGTAGCCGTCCGAAGCGCCTAACCGAAGGCTCAGCAAACGGATTTTCGGTCGGTGAGATTTACAAGGTTACCGAGTCGATGGAAGCGGTAACGTGGGGTACTCGAACCTACCTCGTCGCGAAACCGTCGTCCCGCAATTCTGGGAGAAAGCCGACGGCAGTGGTGCAGGTGACTGCGGGGACACTCGTTCGGATTTCTGCGATCTGCCGGGAGAACACGCTAACACGCGGAATCGAATGTTGGGCAGAGGGTGTCATCGACACCGGTGTGTCGCAGAAGATGAGGGTCTCACTGGCCAATGAACAACTGAAGGCTTCGCTGCGGAAGCTCGAGCGCTAGTAGAAAACTCTGAGCTGAGATTGCGTTCCAGATCCGTTTTAATTTTCAAATGTCTGGCACTGGCAACCTACTGAGAACCGATGCCCCCGTAGTGTCCCAAAACTCGAACGGCGCTCAGGCCGCCCTCCTGTAGTGGTTTAGAAGACCTCCGAGCCTCGAATCTCAGACGACCTTTCCCGCCCCGTTCGCCGCCCCGTTCGCCGCTTTAGCAGCCGGTTCGATCAGCCTGTTCGCCAGACCCTGGTGGTTGCGCTTCGTGTGGTAGTGCTCGACGTACTCTGACACGGCAATCCGGAGCGGCCTCTCGGAGAAGAAGATCATCCGGCTGAGACACTCCTCCTTGATCGACTGTCCGAACCTCTCCGCGAAGGCGTTCAAGTTGGGGCTGCGCGGGGGAGTCCTGATGATCTTCACTCCCGAGACGTTCAGGATGGAACGGAACTCCTTCGTGAATCGCGGGTCGCGATCGATGATCAGGTATTCCTTCCCCAGCAGGAACCCGGAAAAACCGTCCGTCGCGTTCCTGGCGACCTGCTCCATCCACTTTCCATACGGCTCTTGCACGATGCCCATGATGTTGACGCGACGAGTCGCTAGCTCGATGGCGAAGAGAATGTGGTAGTGGACGAGCGACCGCCCCATCCAGATCTCGACAGTGAGCATGTCCGACGCGGCGATAGCCTCACAGTGGGCTCGGAGGAAGGTCTTCCACGATATCCCCCTGTGAAGAGCAGGTTCGATCCCGTGATCCTCTAGAATGCGGGCGATGGTGTTGCGCCCGACCTCGTGCCCAATGTTCAATAGGGCGCCCCGGATCCGCGTATAGCCCCATGATGGATTCTCCTTGGCCATTCGCACGACCAACGTGCCGATCTCCGGCTCGACCATTGGACGTCCGACCTTCTTCCGGCTGCCGTCGTATTTCTTTGCCACGAGTTGCCTGTGCCAGCGCAGCAGGGTGTCGGGCGTGACGAGCGAGCCGATCTCCCGCAGCACGCTCCGGCAAACCAGCCTGGCCTTCGCCGCCAGGCGACGGCGTTCCGCGTCGGTGAACCTGAGCCCCTTCGGCCCGAGCCGATCGAGGAGGACCTGGTTCTCCTCGCGGAGGTAGTCGATGATCGCCGCCTGCTCCCTGTTAGCCCAATGGGCCAGGGCGGACGGCACCAGATGGAATGGTTGGATGAACAAGACCCACGATAGGCCGAAATCGATGTGATTCCCGGTCTCGAAACGCCCTAACCCTCAGGGATCCGCGCATCGTTCGACTTTTGGGACACTACGGGATCCCACGACTAGCCCGCCTCGCGAGCTCTCAGGTTGGACTTCTACTTCTACCAAGCGCACATCCGCGGTCACTTCTGGCTCGCGGGAGGTTCTCTCACCAGTTGCGAATTAGCGACACAGCCTCCGGCGCGTCGGCGCCGACCTGAATATCTGGGCGCCCATAGAAGGTGTTGATTGCGCCGGTATGGGCGGCCGATTTAGCGTTATCTTTGGTCGATTTCACCGCGAGCAATTTGCTCTATCCGCGGCGTTCAGGCTGATGGATCATCGCCAGCACTATCGCGTCATCGACGTCGTTGCCCATGTCAGTTTCGAAGATTATCGGCACGGGATCTTTCGCTGCCAGCGAGCCCCACCCGGCCATCAAGTTGCTGCCGCCAATGACCACCGCAGCCCGCCCTTTCTCCCCATCTCCGATCCCTTCAACGGCGCCCTCAAGCGCCCCACGCAAAAAGCAAATTCTTAGCAATCACCGCATCATCGAGGTGCTACCCAACGGCCAGCAGAACCGCTCCTATGGTTGCATGGGCGGGCTGACGCGATTGCCGGTCGCGGGCCGGGACATTGTCATTTTCAGCAACATCGAAACGCCGAATTCGCGACTCGAGAACGGCACCGTGTGGGCGAGTTTTAATGGCGGCAAGACATGGCCGATCAAACGCCTCGCCACCCCGGGATCGAGCGGTTACTCATCGATGAACGCCGGTCGCCCCGGAACCGCGAGCGAGGGTTGGATCTATCTCATGGCCGAGACCCATGGTGCCGTGGTGGTGCGTTTCAACTTGTCGTGGTTGATCGAGGGTGGAGAAGCCACCGGTGATGGAAAAGTCCCCGACTGGGCGAAGCAATAGCCGCAGCAGAGGTCGTAGGCGCAGCAAAACTTGCACGAGACGGAAGTGCCGCAGCAACGACAAGGGAGACCGGAAAGCCCCCCACTGCCCCGAAGGTCCGACCGAGGCCAGATGAAGGGAACGTGGCTCCGGCTTCAGCCATTGGCGTTAGGTTAAGGCCGTAGCCGATCCGCCTCAACCCGGCCTGAAAGGTGAAAGAGCAAAGAGCATGGCTTCAGCCATGGGAAAAGGATAGCAACGCAGTGCGTCCTGAAAGGGGGCGAGAATCTTGGAACAATCCACAGCTATCTGGCGACCTTTCAGGCCGCAAAAACCAAGATACGGCCCCCTAGAGCTGAGGCGCTGGGCTTTGTTCTGGTGACCTTTCAGGCCACAAAATTACGTTAACCTAACGCCAGTGGGTTTAGCCAGAGAAGGCTTACTTTGGCTAAAGCCAAAGCCACTTTTCTCGGCGACTGCTCTGGACGGCATTTCCCCTACTGCGTCTCGACCACGGCTCGCAGGTAATGCCTGCCAGCGCTATCAATTGCAACCACACTGCGCTCGGTCACACTCACGGTGCCGTCCCCGTTGTCCACGGGGGGGCCGATTGGCGCGGTAAAGCCAGCACCGCGATCCCAGCCGGCAAGATCTTGCGACCACTCGACGCTCCAGCCGACATCTGGTCTGTCAGTGCGGCGGGTGTAGGTGATCGTCAGGAACTCGTCAGCGCCAATCGCATGCGTCCCGACCTGGGTGAT
>JBLHKE010000539.1:0-5581 GCA_047619485.1 Verrucomicrobiales bacterium
GTGAAGTTGTCGTTTGCTGGTAGGCCGGTGATGGCGGCGTGGCCGCTGAGGACGGTGAGCTTCGCGCCAGCCTCGGTGACGATCGCTTCGCCGCTGAGGACGAAGGTCGCACTCTTGGTAGCGGTATCGATGGTGCCTTCGAGTTTCGCCTTGGTAAGCTCGGCAGGAGCGAGGGCGGCGCTGGCACGGGTGAGTTCTAGGGCGAGGGCGTGATCGGTCTGGGTGTGAAACTGGTGCGTCATCTCGATCTTCTCTGCTGGTGCAAGTCCCTCCGCCTTGGTGATGCGGACGGCGACTTCCTTGGCGGCTGTGACGGTGATCGCGGCGGAGAAACCAACCGCTTTGCCGGGGCCAAAGGTGATCGGCGCTAGTGACGTTGGTAGTTTGTTTGGATCGGTTTCAGCAATGATGTTGGCGGAGAACGATCGGGCGTTCGGCTTTGGACGGATGTCGAGGAAGCGGTCGCCTCCCTGGTGCCGGACGGCCCAATCGATGACAGCTGCCCCTTCGACCTTGAGAATCTCACCGCTGCCGATGATCTTGAGCGAGAGAGTGCCAGCCTCCCCCTGCAGAAGGCTGAAGCTGGCTTTGGTGGTGGAGACGGTTTTGCTTTTTGCTCCTACCGAGATCTGAGTCTCGGTGCTGGCGGAGAAGAATAACGGCGGCTTGGCGCTGCGCAGCCCTCGTGCTTCGATGGTGAGCGAGGTGGTTTCGGCGGCGATTTTTTCTGCTTCGGGAGCTGGAGCTTCGGGCTGATCTTGCGCGAAGGTGCAGACGAGACTCAGCAGGAGTAACGAGAGGAGGGCTGGGAGTTTTTTGATGCTCATGGATGGTGTGGTTGCCCGCTGGAGCGGATTTCTGCTATTGAGACGCTTGGTGCGGGAGATTATTAGAAGCTCTTCGGAATGAGCCGTGTAATGACCCGTATGAAGTTTTGTGAAACATAGATTCCTATGTGATGCGTCTGATCAAGGCGCTTGGGGCGAGACGCCCAAGTTCCTTGGTCTCAACACTTGCGTGCGAAAATCACCTATCGTAGTGCGCGGATCTGCACCCTGGGTGTTCTTGCTCGCTGAGTGGTTGGATGTTTTTGTGTTTTCGATGTTGTGTGTTGGAGAGGGCGTTGTCGGTGTTGGAGATGCAGCCACGGAGTGCAACTCCGTTCTACGTTGGCTGCGCCATCACGTTTCTACTGTGACAGGCTCCTGACTTTCTCGATCATTTGGATCAGCGACTGCACCCGTGGGTCTTGGTTCTGGCTGCGTAGCTGGTTGGTGATTGGAGTCAATTCGGACAAGCGGATCGGATCGGCGGCGGGGCCGCCTTTTAGTTTCTCACCGAGGAAGGCGGCGCTGGCGGCGAGCTGCATCGAAGGCTTGGCTTCGCTGAGGCGCGCTGGGTTTTTCTGGTAGGGGATCGGCCAGCTGCGCTCGATCATCTTGCCGCTGTCCGTATCGAGGAAGCGCACGAAGACCTCGCCGATGTCGCCCGAACCTGCTGGGTCGGCTTCGAACTGGTAGAGGGCGTTGCCCGATTCGGCGGCGGCCATCTCTGCGGCGTCGACCTTGTCGTTGCGGAAGTCTTCTTTTTCCAAGCGGTGTTTTTCGAATCCAGCCAGCCGGTAACGAGTGACGCGCTCGGGGTTGAATTTGACTTGGACTTTGACGTTCTTTGCCGCCGGGCGCAGCGAACCGGCCAGCTGGCGCACGAAATTGGCGTCGGCATCTTCGGGGCGATCAAGGAAGTAGTAGCGGCCGTCGCCCTTACGGGTGAGTGCCTCGAGCGTGGCGTCGTTGAGGCCGTCGGCGCCAACCCCGCAGGCGTCGAAGGCGATGCCGCGCTGGCGTAGGGCGATGACTCTTTCTTTGAGCGATTCCGGATCCGCGTCGCCGAGGTTGGCCGCGCCGTCGGTGATGAGGACGATGCGGTTGATCGCGCCTTCGTCGAATTGGCGAGTGGCGAGGGTGTCGGCGAGCTTGAGTGCCTCGTCGAGGTTGGTGCCACCCTCGGAGGGGGTGGCGGCGACGAGGCCGACGAGTTCTTTGGCGCGATCGCCTCCGAGCTGATCAGCGATCAGGCGTGGCTGGCGGGCGAATGCGATCGCACTAATCTTGTCGGCCGGTCCAAGGTGCTTGGCGAGCGCCTGCATGGTGCGCAGGACAGACTCCTCGCGGTCGGCGCGCTCCATCGAGCCGGACTTGTCGAGCAGGATGGTCAGGCGCAGTGGCTGGCTGGCGGAGCGACCCTCGGCGGCGGTGCGCATCGAGACGCGCATCAGGTTGCGCTGCTGCAGGAATGGGTGGGCGGCCTGGTCGATGTTGCAGGCAATTTTCTCGTTCAAGGACGGCGCCGGGTCGCCGTAGTCGAAGGCGTTGACGAATTCCTCTACACGGACTTTGGCTGCCTCCGGGAAGCTGTTGTTCTCGAGCAGCGCGGTCTTGGCGAGTTTGAACGAAACGTCACTGACGTTGAGCGAGAAGGTCGAGTAAGGCTCGGCGCTGGTGAGCGTCTCGAGGCTCAGGTCGGGTTCGGTCTTTAGCGATCGATCGGCCTGCTTCGACTCAGTGATCTGGAGGCTCCATTTGCCTGGCTGCTGCTTGGCGCTAGCCCATTTTGGGTCTACCTCGACGTGATCGATGCGTCGGCTCTGGCTGCTAGGAATCGCGGCGTTGAACTTGAATAGGAGATCGGCATTGTCAGCAACTGCGTCTGGTTCACCCGCAAACAACCGCACGCCGCCATGGGCTCCCCAAGTGCGTTTGCCCATGTATCCATCCGCGTCTTCCCAGCGCAATGCGATGGCTGGTTGGTGCTCCGCCAGTTCCAGTTCCGGAAGGGCGATGCCTCCGGTGACGCTACTAGGTGGGTCGAGTTTGACTGCCGCCTTGTCGGCATCATTGTTTGGGGGTTGGAGGACTGAGCTCAAGGAGATTCCAGCGATGTGCCCGGGGTATCCGTAGCTCTCGGCTTGCAGCTGTGGGGAGCTCTCGGCCTGCGGCTGTGGATCGGCGCGAGGCAGGTCCCAGAACGCGCCCTCCGAGGCGGTATTGATGTTGATTTTGGAGGACTCGTCGTCCGTCCATACCACCGCTCCGTCCGCTAGAGGCAGTGGCAATGGCGCGCGAGATTGGATCTTGTTTTGATCTTGATTGGCGACGTTATCCTCCGGCACCGCCCATTCCCAGAGTTCATCAACCGCAGAGAGCATCTTCCCACGCATGTGGTCAGGGTTGGTTTTGTAATACTGCTGACGTGCGAGTTCGACCTGCTCCAAACCTTTGCGCGCGGTCTCGTTGTATTTGTCGACCCGGAGGACTGCGATGTAGTTCTTTTCCGCATTGTCATAGCGGCCGAGGTCGTAGTAGCCAGTCGCCAAGCGCTGCAGGCGCTCGACTTCTTCCACGTCTTCAACGTGCTCTTTGGTCATCGGTGCCGCAGGGAGTTTATCCAGAGCGCTGCGATACTTCGCCGTCGCGGCAGTCAAATCACCTTCGGCGACCAGCTTGTCGGCTTTGCTGATTTCTTCGTTGCTCTCCTGCGAGCGCTCGAGGCGGCGGGTGAGTTCGCGGTCGGCAATCGAGCTTTCGCCCTTTGAATTTCTGCCAAACGTAGAGCTGCTGCGGCTGCTGAGATCGGAGAGAGAGGTTCCGCCGACGGGGACATCGGATCCCGGCGGGGTGAACGGTGCCTGCACCCCATCGAATGCCCACTTGTCTGGAACAGGCGCTGCCGTGGGAGGGACCGGTGTTGCCAAGCGGGGTACTTGGTTGCCTGATATCTGAATGAAGCCCAGGATATTCGAACTATCCGAGGCATCCGGCTTCGATTCGCTCTGGGCAAAGCGTGACGAATCACTTTGTTCATCTTCCTCAGATAGATTTTGATCGGACGTGGCACTTTCTTTTACTGCGTCCCCGAGCACAATCGACTGTCTCTCCACGTCCGCCTTGGCCAAACTTTCGCCTTCGCCTCCGCCTCCGCCTCCGCCAATACCGCCATTGCCGGGTGCATCGCCATCCATGTCTTCTTTGGCTTTTAGCTCCAATGATTCCAATAAGTCGTTGCTTCCGCTCTGTCGTTTGATGAGAGCAATTTTGTTAGGAGTCGGGATCCCTTCGGCCTCAGCTAGTTTCTGCGAGGGCAGGGCGATCTCCCGGCGGACCACGCGCTCTAGGGTTTTCTCGTTTCCGCGGATGTTGATTTCGCCGATCTCCTTGCGCGCCTGGGGGATGCTTAGAATGGGTGATTGAGGTGGAGAGAATCCTGGCTTCTGGGGAGTTACTTTTGCGAAGCTATTTTTGGCGACCTGAGGAACCTCCTCCTCAGACCATCCAAGTTGTTCAGGTGCTGATTTTACGGCCAACTGCTTTTCCTTGTATAGCATTTCATCGGTAGTGGCATGGAAGCGTGTGATATTACCTGGCTTGATTGGAGCATTGCCAGATCTGAGCCCTGTTACGAGGCTGGGAGTGACTGGCAAGGCTCCGCCGGCGACGCCAGTTTCGGCTGCTAATTCGAAATGGGTCGGAACATCAGGGGCGACGAAGGCGAATCCGCCGTCGATGGCACCAGACCAATCTGCGACGGCGGGCGTGTCTTGAGCGGCGCTAGCAAGAGTGGTCGTTTTCTTTTCCTCTTCGCCATCCGCTAAGACGAAATCGGTGTCTTTGCCATATTGGTAGAAGCTGTCCAGCTCAATTGACTCGGATTTCGCCACGCCGGTGAAGTAAGGCACGGATTCGCCTTTTCCATCCGTCGGCCGGTTGATGTATGAGCCGTCGATGTGCTGGCCGATGCCGCTGTCCCAATCACCGGTGACGCCGGGATCGACGGACAACTTGTAGTCATCGGTTGCTAGTGCTGTAGAGCGGGGGAAGAATCCACTAGTCGCATTTTCACTGAGCTTTTGACCGGAGCGGGGGAGGGTGAACGCGTCGCGGGTGTCATTTGATAAGTTGGCGAATAGTTTGTCTGCGGGTGGCTCGTTGTCGACGTCTCCGGCTTCGCTGTAATCGTAGCCGCGCAGATTGCGTGCACCGCCGAGAACCTCGCGCTTGAAGATTGGTTCGGCTTTGCCATTGTCGGCGAGCTCGGCGGGCTTCTTCCAATGATAGCGGGAGTCAGATACATCTTCGGAATTGTGAAGTGTGGATCCGAACCTGCGAGTGTTTTTGTCTGCGAAGGCAACCCTTGGCTCGGAAACTGTTTCACCACCTTCTGAATCCATGGTGATTTCTTTTTCACTGCCATCGGCCTCAACAACGATTGTCGTGGTCTCAGGACGGTCGAAGGCGAATCCTTCTTCGTTCGAAACTTTACTGTCGAGCGTGCTAGCGATTAAATAGTTAATCTCTTTTGGCAATTCTCGACGCACCTCCGCTGACGCGACCGGGGATTCACCTTCTGCAGCACGACGTGCCAATGGCAGCACCGTGAGGCAGAGAATGACGATCGCCGCGGCGACGCCGAGCCATGGCGATAGCTTGAATTGGCGTTTTTTCTCGATCGAAGGAGCCTCTTCTGGGGCGGCCTGGACCTCGGCTGCGCTGCGGAATTTTTCTAGCAGCGCGTCGCTCTTTGC
>JBLHKE010000540.1:0-5580 GCA_047619485.1 Verrucomicrobiales bacterium
GCACTGTAACCGCTAGCGATCCCGATAGCCCTTTGACGTACTCCGTAACTGGCGGAAGCGGCGCCCCGGTCTTTGCAATCGACGAAGCCACCGGCGTCATCACTGTCGCGGACAGCGCCCAGGTCATCGTGGCCAACAGCCCCTTCACCCTCGACGTCACCGCCACCGACGACGGGATCCCCGCGCTGACTGATTCGGCCACGATCACGATCGACGTCACCCCTCCGTCCGGTGGCCAGTTCCCGCCCGGGTTGCAGGCTTGGTTGCCGTTCGAGGAAGGATCCGGGCTCGTTGCCGGCGATGCGACGGGAATGGGGCATGACGGTCTCCTGGGTGCAGACGTGATTTGGAGCAGCGGACAGAGCGGCAGCGGCGTTTCGACCAGCGGACAGAGCGGCAGCCATGTCGAGATTCCCCATGGTCCGGCCTTGGATCTCGGGGGCGGAGACAGCGACTTCACCGTGGCCTTCTGGGTCAATCTTCAAGAAGGACCCACGGGCTCCTGGCGCGGCGTTGCCGGTAAAGGGGTATCTTCCAGTCAGCGTGCCTTTTCCCTCTACCTGCACCCCGCTGACAACCGGGTTCTCTTTTCTATCAGCACGTTGAATGGAAAAGAAAGCCAGAAATCCGATACGGAGCTGACCGTGGGTCAATGGGCCCACGTCGCCTATGTCAAACAGGGCAATCAGCTCCGTCTCTTCCTGGATACCCAACTGGAAGGCAGCCTTACGCTGAGTGCTCCCACCGCGGGCACGACGCAGGATTTCTTCCTCGGCCGCGCCCCAGGCAACGCAGCTCCTACCCTAGCTTGGTATGATGGATTGCAGATTTACAGTCGAGCCCTCAGCGAGGCAGAGATCCAGCAGGCGCAATCCGTTGTCGACACGGAGAGCGCATTCGCCAGCAGTGAGACCGCGGACGCGGAACCCCTTCCATCTCCAACTCCGCCGTTCGCAGATTCACACTTCCGCATCATCACCGCATCGATGAATCCCGCCGACGAGCTTGTGATCACGTGGCAGAGCGTGGTTGGCCGGAACTACGAGATCCAACACAGCGCCGACCTGGGCGCTTGGAGTGTCATCGGAACAGCGCAAGGCGACGGCACGGTGAAAAGTTTCACCGCGGATGTTTCCGAGTTTCAAGGCTACTTGAGAATCTCTGTGGAAAGATGAACTGATACCGGACCTGCGCGGGCGTATGGCGTAAGGTCAAAATACTCGAACGAAGGTTTCACCCTTTGAAATCAACATCGATCGTGGAGAAGGGCGACAGGATTTGGGTCGAGCTGAGACCTCTCCTGCGAGGGGGAGGCTGGTGGGCGGCCCAGATGGGAGGAACGATAGGGTTGGGCCCGGGTTCGGGATACACCGATCCCCCACCCTGCTCCCCTGGATCGGCCACACTCGGACGTCCCTACGCCGCCTCGCGGTGGTATATCGCAACCTCCCGGCACTGGACATCGCCAACAGCCAAGCCAACTTCGTCGCCCGCCTCGATGATCCGGTTTCCCAGCCCCTGGAGGTTTCGCTCCGCGTGGTAGTGGGCGACGAACTGCTCCAGAGCACGCTCCAGTGATCGTCGACCAAAGAAGATCATCCTGCCGAGTCACGCGGACTTCATCGATCGCGTGTAGCGCTCGAGATGGGCGTTGAGATTCGGGCTCCTCGGCGGCAGCAGGACGACCTCGGTATCGGTCATTCCTTCCAAGTAGGTGCGCAGCGGCTGGAACTTGGTGTCCCGGTCTACGAGCAGGTGGCTCGCCCCGTCGAGGAACCCGCCGCAGGCAGTCAAGTTGCGTGCCATCTGCCTGACCCAATCCCCGTCAGGGTTTTCGGTGACTCCCGCGATCTCTACGCGGCGGGTGTTCAGACGCGTGGCGACAAGGACGTAGAACGTGGTCAGGCCGTCCCTTGTCCACACCTCGACGGTGGTAAAATCGATGGCGGCTATGGATTCCCAATGGGCCTGGAGGAACGTCTTCCAGGTCGTCGTGCGCTTCCTTTCAGGTGCCGGTTCAATGCCGTTTGCCCGGAGGATATTCCCGACGGTGGTGTCGGAGATCTCGTGGCCGAAGTTGGCGAGGGATCCCTGGATCCGGTCGTAGCCCCAGGACGGGTTCCCCCTGGCCATGCGCAGAACGAGGCGAGCAACTTCGTCGGGGATCAGCGGTCGCCCGGGAGCCCTCTTCCGGCGCTCGCTGTCGTCCCACTTGGCTGCGACAAGCCTCCAGTGCCAGCGCAGGATCGTGTTGGGGGTCACGATGGTCGTAAGCTCCATTAGCGCCCTGCGACCGAGCGCCTTGCCCTTCGCCGCCAGAACGCGACTTTGGCGATCGGTCAGGAGGATGCGCTTGCGGCCTATTCTGTCCATAAGCGCTCGGATCTGCGCCTCCTGAAATTCGATGATCTGTTGTTGCTGACGGTTGACCAAGCCAGAGAGGATCAGGAAGAACAGCTGCCAGGGGCGAAGGACGAAGTTCATGGAAACTCTGATACCGCAAATGGGTCGGATCTCCGCGGACCTTCCACACGGAGAATCGGATCGTTTGAGGGATTGATCGGCTGAGATCGGAGGTCTGGGGTCGTCGCTCGGTGCTGAAGTCGCAGCGATCTTAGGTTCGTCTGAATATTTTGACCTTAGGGGCACCTCCGAAAACCTGCTGTGGAAATGGGGATTTTATCAAGCTCCAGCCCGCATGAGGTTTTCGGAGGTGCCCTTAGGGGAAAGCGAAAAATAAATGATTAATAGATGCGCAGGATTTTTGGCCAGCACCAAGGCGGATAAGGCGATCATAGCGGGCTATTTGAGCCGAATTCAACACGGGTGATGGCGAAAAAGACAAGTAGACATTGATTCGTTGTTTCTCGTTTTCGCCTTACGGGAGAAGTAGACCTCATGCGAGTTACTGATTCCCCCTTCTGATGGGAACGGGTGAATGTGAACCTATACATTTCGGAGAAGGAGAACGCGGCGGATCTCGAACTAACCGGGGCTCTGATGACCCTCATCGATCGAATTGCCGATCGAATGTAGATAAGGTTCACCCCGGCGCGCGTGATACGGGGGAGGTTCGGACTTCGGGCCAGGCGTCCCTATCCCGGAAGCAATATTTGTCCATTGTCTTCCGCTGCCAATCCCACTAAATTATACGGGTGCTAAAGAGGAAGTTACAGGGATCAGCAATTGCGCTCGCATCGGCCGTCGTATTGACGGCACTGGACGTGGACGCCGCCGAACTGGTGCTGGACAGCACCAACGGATACATGGCAACCATCGCACCTGGCGTCACCGTGAGCCAGCCTGATTTCACTGACGGAGGCGGAAGCATCGCCTTTACTGGAGCTGTCATTGCCCTCGGCACCCCGGATGTCGCAGATTTCAACTTCCCCTTTTCGGGGATCGGAGGTGACGATGGTGGACCCGCAGGAAGGCCGAAGTCGTTCGTGCTAGACTCAATCGACTTTACGATTCGGGACGATCAGACCGGTGAGCTGTTTGCCGCGCTGATGACCTACTTCAGAGCCCCAGGACGTGGTGGCCAATTTTCGGCTGGCGTCGGGGACCAGCCTGAGCCGGACAATTTCGCCGGGGCGGCTTTTGAGATCGTGCGCATGGTCGACAGCGACAACGACGGACTGATCGATCACTGGGAGAGTATCCATGGCTTAGATCCTGACAATCCCGATTCCGATGGGGACGAGATTCGGGACGGTGAGGATGATGATGACATGGACGGGCTTAATAATTTGGGCGAGCAGAACGCTGGTACCAACCCGAACGAACCTGACAGTGATAGCGATGCGCTCCTCGACGGTGCCGAGACCGACACGATGGTTTGGCAGAACATGGCCGACACTGGTACTAGTCCCACCAATGATGATAGTGATGGGGACGGTCTGAAAGACGGCGTCGAGAACCCAGACCTGCCGTTTGTCGACGCCAACCAGACTGGCTCGAATCCGAACATCGTGGATACAGATGGAGACACGCTGCCGGACAATGTCGAGGTCTCGATCGGCCTCGACCCGAGCGAAACTGATTCGGATGACAACCAGGTCCTCGACTATGATGAGGATGAAGATATGGACGGATCACCCAACGGTGTGGAATTGGTCAATGGCACCAAGATTTCCGATCCCGACAGCGACGGCGACGGGCTCAGAGACGGCGTCGAGACCAATACCGGCGTCTTTGTGAATACAGCAGACACTGGCACAGACCCACTCGATCCCGATAGTGACAACGACGGGCTCGTAGACGGCGTCGAAACCAATACCAATGTCTTCATTGGCGCGAACGACACCGGCACAGATCCGCTCGATTTCGATAGCGATGGTGACCTGTTCAACGACTTTTACGAAGTCGCAGGAGGCTCTGACCCTACCGACCCGACGAGCACGCCGCCGATTCCGTCCAGTGCGATCCTGTTCGAAAACTTTGATGGCTTCAGCGCCAATTCCAATTTCGCACTTTCGAATTCCGGCGGGTCGCCCGCTTCGCTGGTCGATATCGGAGGGAGGAGCATCAAAGCCCTGCGGATTACAAACCTGAGCCGCGACAACAGAAACTCGGTCGCGTGGGATGTGGTCGACCTGCCGACGCAGTTCGAGTTCTCGTTCGTTTTCCGCATGAGCGATGACGCTGCTAACTTCGACAATTTTGGGTGTTGTGGACAGGCCGCAGACGGATTCGGATTCGGGTTTTTCGATACCACGATCTACGGGGAGACCGGACCTAATAATCCTGGCGCGAATGCACATTGGGAAGACCCGACCACAGGATCAGGATTCCCGGGCGCGCTGTGCTTCGGCTTCGACATTTTCGGGGCTGACGAAGTGCGCATCACCGGAACGGGTGGATCCACAGATGTGATTCGCGACGACCCATTCCCATTTACGATCGACAACAACATCTTCCATGGCGTGCGAGTCTCGGTCGCGGATAGCGGTGATGACACCGCCCTCTCACTGGTGATGATCGAGGACGTCATGGGGCACAGTACTGAACACGCCGTATTCAGCGATGTGGTCGTCCCTGAGCTAGATCTCTCGGCATTGCGCCCGCGCCTGATCATGGGAGGGCGCACGGGGGATGCCTTCGTGCAGACTGAATTCGATTGCATCTTGATATCCGGCGCGACCGAGCGCTTCCACGTTACCGGGGTTGTGCTCGACGAGGACTCAGGCGTAATGACCGTGACCTGGGCATCGCGGGGTGGAGTCGTCTATACAATCGATTCCTCGACCGACATGGCCGACCCGGACGCTTGGGGAGAGATCAATGATGATGTCACGGGAGCACAAAACACCAACCGGACTTCGTTCGACGTCCCGATCCCAGATGGTGCCGAGCGGATATTTGTGCGCGTGAGAGAGAACCGGTAGGCAGCGTCTCGATCTTCTCACTCATTAGGCTGTGGAGCTGGATGATCTCGGTCAGGGCGGTGCCGACTGTCAGCTCGCCGGGTTCTTCGCCTTCGTCGAAAGCCAGTGCCATCGCTGACAGCGAGCTTTCAAAAGTGATTAGAATGTGGTGAAATGAATGTCTCGCGCATCGATGCCTAACCACCGTGAAACT
>JBLHKE010000541.1:0-5555 GCA_047619485.1 Verrucomicrobiales bacterium
CGCAGTGCCCGCGACCGCTCTCAAGGTCGGTCAAACCTACCGCGCACGCGTGCGCCACAAGGACAGCACGAATCGCTGGAGCCACTGGTCATCACCACTCGAATTCACCACGAATTTGCCAACGGTTCTCGGCGATCTGCAGAGCAACCTGATGATCACCGAGATGATGTACCACCCGGGTAGCCCGACCGCCGCCGAGCTGAATGCCGGTTTTGTAGGGTCTGACTTCGAATACCTCGAATTGCAGAACATCAGCGCGTCACTCACGCTCGAACTCAACGATGTGCGCTTCACCAAGGGCATCGACTTCGATTTCAGCGCAGGAACGATCCTCAGCCTAGCACCCGGCGAGTTTGTGCTCGTCGTTCAAAACGTCGCCGCCTTCGAGCTACGCTACGGCACTGGTTTTCCAGTGGCCGGCGCGTGGGACGCGAGCCAGAGCCTCAGCAATGGCGGCGAACAAGTGAAACTCTCACACGGCTCCGGCACCGCAATTCACGACTTCGTCTATGATGATTCCGCGCCATGGCCGACCGCTCCTGACGGCAGCGGAACCTCGCTCGTGCTCGATGATCCAGCCTCCGCACCTAACCACGCGCTGCCGGCGAGCTGGCGCGCCAGTATCTCTTCAGCCGGCACTCCCGGCAGCTCCGAGGCTACTGGCCCGTTCCCACAGTGGATGCAGGCGAACGGTCTGAGCGACCCGCTCGATGGCCAGCTCGGGATGCCAAACCTTCTCGCGTTTGCGCTCGGTGCCGACCTGCTCGCGAATCCCGCGGATAGCGCACCGACGTTTACCATCGTCAACGACGGCGGCAACGAATACGCCGCGATCCAGTTCCGCCGCCGGCTCAGCGCCACCGACCTGGTGTTCCTCGTCGAGGTGAGCACTGACCTAACGACGTGGACCAGCGAGGCAATCCTGTTCTCGATCTCCAGCATCGAGGACGGAACCGAGACCGTCACCGTCCGTTCAATCCAAACGTTACCTGCCACCCGCCAGTACATACGCCTCCGAGTTAGTACGAACTAGCCCGAATGGCTCTTAAGAACCATTCCTGGCAGGCCCTCGCTGGGCTGCTTTTTGGAGTGCGCCTTTGGGGAAAGCGAAAAATAGATGATTAATAGATGCGCAGGATTTTTGGCCAGCACCAAGGCGGATAGGGCGATCATAGCGGGCTATTTGAGCCGAATCCAACACAGGTGATGGCGAAAAAGACTAGTAGATATTGATTCGTTGTTTTGCGTTTTCCCCTTACCCAAGTGTCTCCCGGGCACGATCACACAAGATGTTTCGGGGACGGTCTCGAATCGCTCAAATTACGGGGTCGCATCTCTCACTTGGTAGAACCTGCGAACGGCTCCAGGCGGATTGCCGGCACTATCGATGAATGAGGTTGTATCTCCCGCAGAAGCCGGAACGGTATCTTCGACCTCTCGCCATGACGTCATGTCGACCGAGGAAAAAACCGCATATCGACGTCCCGGCCTCGACGTCCATGTGAGGCTCACGAACTCGGTTCCGGGGTCACGACTGATAGCTGTAATTTTGAACTCGGCACCCAGCCCGGGCGGCAGTGCGTCCGGCCCCGCTAGGTAGTTGTTGAGAGCCTGCTCCCGCGTCAACACACCGTCGTGGACTCGCACAGCAGCGAGTGAGGCCGATGCCCCCAACGCTGGCGTCCCATCATCGTTGCCCGCATGAGCTAGGCGGAAGGGAAACGGCGTGATCCCATCGTCGTCGAGGGCATGGGTGTCGACAAGCCCGGCCCCCAGTTCCTCCTCGTTCTGGAGGATGCCGTTTGTATACACTCGCGTCGTCGTCCCATCGTAGGTATATACCAAATGTTGCCAAGACGAAGCCGCCGGAGCGGCAGTTACGGACGCAGTATTGTCCGTCCAGCTAATATCTTGGAGACCGCCGCCCCAGTGAGTAACGGCACCGAAACTCGGGTCGTTGCCGTAGTTCAGCTGCATGGCGGTGCCGTCCGGACCTCCGCGCTCCGACCATGAGACAAGCACCTCCTCGTTTGGGATGATCTCATTGTAAGCCCAGACTTCGATCGTCCGCGTCGGGTCTGTCCCGGTCACACCAGCTGGTGCCATCGGCCCGATCATGCCGTCATCTCCGCTGAAACTTACCGCCCGTATCGTAATCTCGCTGCCGGCGACCCGTCCTGGAACCATTTGCGATGGGATTCCTAGAGGCGCACTAATATCTTCGACGACCGGTAAACTGTCGCCGAGAAAACCAGCGATTTGTGTCAAATGATTCGCCGCATTTTCAAAATCACCTTCCGCGCCGGTCTCGCCGGTCTGTGGCCACACGGTCAGGTCGCCGACTGCCAAACCGGCGGCGTGCAGATTGACCAACAGCTCTTCTGCCACCGCCACTGGACCTGAGGCCGGAAACTCGTCGATGTCGTTCGGGTTGGTGCCGGCGGCGATTTCAAAACCATCATCGAAGTTGTCGTGGTCACTATCAGGATCGAACGGGTTCGTGTTAGTCGATGTGATCTCATCCCCATCGCTCAGCCCGTCGCTGTCACCGTCGGCGACCAGTGGATCAGTGCCACGATCAGTCGCTCCATTGTCGGCACCGGTATTGGTCTCGACGCCGTCGTTGAGCCCGTCACCGTCCGTGTCTGGATTCAGCGGATCGGTCGGGGCCGGATCGACGCCGACCACCCGGTTGACCTCATCTCCGTCGCTGACGTCGTCGCCATCGCTGTCCGCCTCACAGGGGTCAGTGCCGAGTCCCAATTCTTCTATGTTCGACAGATCATCATTATCGGGATCCGCATCGGCATCCTTGACGTCCTTATCCAGGCAGGCGTGGAGATCCTCAATACGATCGCTGATCCCGTCCCCGTCGGTATCGACGGCAGGATCGGATCCAGGACCGTTGTTAAAATTGCTGATCACATCAGCCGGAGCGAGTACGCCATCGTGGATGCGCACCCGGGAGACCACCCCGCTGAAGTTGCCACCGAAACTACCAGCCCCCACACCGGTAACCGTCGGATCGTGGGGCGCGTTTTGAGCGTTCTGTCCGCCGATGAGAAATGGGAAACCATCGTGAGTATCGATCGAACCGGTTGCTTCGCTAAATACGAAGGCACCATCGGAATACACGCTGGTAGTGGCGCCATCGTAAGTGTAGACCAAATGATGCCAATCCCCGGTTGTCGGTGTGCCGGCACCGGCATCGCCCCACGGCATATCCGGGCCACCACCCCAGTGACCGACAGCGCCAAACGCTGCCTGGTTGGTAAATCCGAACGACATGTTGGTGCCATCTCCGCCACCCCGACGCCCCCACGCGACCATCATCTCTTCGCCGTTGTTTGTGATGTCCGGGTTGTTCGCCCACACCTCGATCGATCTGGTAGCGGCGGCCGCGGTCAATTCCGCTGGCGTCACAGGCCCCTTGAAAACATTCTGGAATACCGTCTCCCGATTGAGGTGGATCCCCTTCAAGGTGATCGTGTTGGTATCGGTGATTTCAACGATCTCCGGCTGTGCTTGGCCAGCCTCGTTGACTAAGTCAAAACTCCCTATCACTGACCCGGTGTTTGGCAGAGTGGAAGGCGTTGAGCCTACCGACAGCCTATCGACATTCACATCGATCAGTACGATCCCGGCATCAACAAGATCCGCATGAGAAGACTCGATGGCCAACGAGACGATGCTCGCGATGCAGACGACAGACAATGAATTCAGAGTGGCTTTTGGTTTCATATGTTCGGAATTTTCAGGTTGCTCCATCCGTGCGGATCTCCAACCCTTTCATATTAGTCTGATTCATCACCCACTCGAAAACTATCATTGAAGCGACAAAGGAATGTAAAATAGCGACAAAAGATCGCGCCGGTGTGGGATCTTAGCCCCGATTACTCGGACGACCCTTGAGTTAGCCGCACGTGGGTGGCATTCGCTTCGATTGCGTGCTCCGATCGCCGCCCATCTGGCCAACGGACGGATGCGACCCGAGCGCTTTCTGAACGAGGGAAATAGAGCGTGGTTCCTGACTGCGACAGGTAACCTCCGCTCGCGGCTACCTCGGCGACGAGTCCCTGTGCGTTGCTCCCTCGTGGAGGACTAAGCATGACTCGGGCACCGATCGCCGCCTGATTCCCTTTCGCCCCCACTAAGCGCAAAGCGACTGGCGCAGCCTCTGTTCGACTCTCAAACGCGAGCGGCTCGCCATCATTCACACCAACGACCAAATCCGGTCGCCCATCGCCGCTCAGATCGGTCGTGATGACGCTCATCGCATCTTCCGGAACGACTAGGCCGCTCTCCTGAGGTGGAACGGCAGCGAAGTTTCCATCGCCATCCCCCACCAGCAGAACACTCAGCCCGTCATTCATCGGGCGAGTCTCGATCTGTGGACCGTAGAAATTTTGAGCCAAGTAGATGTCGAGTTCGCCATCCCCATCGGCATCGATGACGACCGATCCGAAAGCCGGTGCGATCTGAGCTAGAGGCGGCAGCGCTCGGAAGCTAAACTTCGCATCGCCGTCGTTGATCAGGATCCCGCTAGCCAAAATGTTCGCCTCGAAGCGCCGGGCGCCCTCGAGTCGCTCTGACGCGTAGACATCGTCCAGTTTCGAGCTGGCGAAGTTGTGATAGGTCTTAAACTTCGCCCCGATCGAAGGCATCGCATTTCGCGAACAGCTGAGCCCGCGGTGCGGGTAGAGTTTCCCGTGTTCGAAACCTGCTTCGATCAAGCGGCTGCGGCCGCTGCCCTCGATATCCCCGTAGTAGAGCAACTCTGGAGCCTCCGGACTCGCCTTGTACTTTGTGTTGAGTCCAAAGTTCGTCACGACATAATCGATGTCGCCATCGCGGTCGAAATCGCCGCCACTGATCCCCGTCCACCAACCGAGCCGCTCGGCCAGCCCCGCGTCGGTGGTCGCATCTAGCAGTAATCCCTCGCGGTTCCGATAAAATTTCACCGGCCCCCATTCGGTGCTCACGAGCAGATCGATCCAGCCGTCATCATCTGCATCAGACCAAAGTGCGCCGGTGACCATCCCTGCGGCTCCCAGTGCGGGCACCTTGTAGGTCACATCGCTGAATCGTCCGCCTCGATTCTCGAGCAGGCGGCTTTTCGGAGTTACCGGGTACTGTCCAGGCACAACACGCCCGCCGACAAACAGATCGAGGTCGCCATCACGGTCGTAGTCTGCAGCCGCGACGACGCTGCCACTATCAGCGTTGCCCGGAAGGAGCTCTATGTCCGGTAGCGTATAATTGCCACGCCCGTCATTGAGATAGAGCCGATCTAGGTAGGAATCGTGCTTGGGTGGTGCCTCGACGCTGCCGCTGACGACGTAGAGATCGAGGTCGCCATCGCCATCTGAATCAAAAAACAACGCCCCCATATCCTCGGACGAACGATGGGCTTCACCCGCGGTGAAGGTGTGCGGTTCGAATCGTCCGCCCCCATCATTGATCATCAGCTGGCCAAGGTATCCCGCACAGCCTCCAAGGTAGAGGTCGTCGTCTCCATCTCCATCCACATCCCCTGCCGCCAGACCCGGACCATT
>JBLHKE010000542.1:0-5544 GCA_047619485.1 Verrucomicrobiales bacterium
AGCTCACCGTCGAACTCGCCAACCAGGCCGTCTCCACCTCAGGCAAAGCCGAGCAGCGCATCACCATCACGGGCAAGACCTACAGCCACATCGTCGATCCGAAAACCGGCCTCGGCTTGGAGGGGAGCATTCCCGTCTCGGTGATCGCCAAATCAGCAATCCAGACAGACGCCTTCGCCACTGCCTTCAACGTGCTGGGAAGAGAGAAGTCCGCCCCGATCGCAGCCAAGCTCAGCCTGCGTATCATCTGGGGGGAGTAGCTAGCGGATGCCCACATGGAGCCGGAGGATTCGCTTGATTTCCTCGATCGCGAGCGGGCTCTTGTAGGCGCCGTGGTCGGTGGGGACGATTAGCTCCGAGGCCGCTTGATCCTGATGAGAACTCCAGTATTCCACCACGCCGTCCGAGCTATTCGGAGTGTCTCCTTTGTCGCGATCCCCGATGATACTGTGGTAGATAACCCGCGTCTTGAATGGCGAGGCGGCTAGGGCGGCGACCATCGGAGCCCCCGGTTCGAGTGATTGGATCGCAGTCACTTTCTTTCCTTCACCAAAATCGATCTTCAGATCCGCGTCCAATGAGGCGATCGCAGTAAGGAAGCCGGCCGTCGACTGCAACACATTGACAGGAAGCCGAGCAATCCGTGAGATCATGCTAGGGATGCCCTTCTCCGCCATCTTGGCTCCACGGTGCGGCGTAGAGATGAAGATCGCGCGACGCACGGCAGGATCTGGGGAGAAGAATAACATCTCGCGCGCCAGCTCCTTGACATCTTGATCGATATCGATCGAATCAAAGGGCTGATCGCTCAGTTGCTTCCATAGATTGTCGCCTATATCGGCGACTAGTGTGTGCGTGAGAATGCCTCCCATACTGTGCCCAACCACTACCATATTGTTCGATAGAGGATCATTGCCATCAGGATCTAAATCCGCACGGAGCTCGCTGAGTTTCTGACGCAAGAGGAGTGCAGATTCAGCTACAGGGTAACTGCTCGGATAGGTGAAAACCATGAACTGATATCGGTTTGCCAACTCCGGCGATGAGGCAAGCTCCGGGAAAATGTCGCGCCAGATCATCGGCACGGAGACGAGACCGTGGATGAGGATAACGGGGATCCGTTTCGGATCGTAAGGCTCCACGAGGAAAATTCCCGACTGCTTGATGCGCTCGTCTGCTTTGAAGAATCCTTGCAGGCTCAAGCGGTTCTGATTGAACCCACTCAAGAGCACGGCCATAGGAGCAGAGAAATCGGCGGCTAACGGGAACGTGCGCTTGCCGATTCTGGTGGTCTCAACAAGTAGCGGGTTGCGCATCGAGAGGACGACGCGGGTGGCTCCACCAGACCGGGCAGACGGCTTGTGCACTGAGTCGACCGTGATCGTGACCGGCAGGTGAAGACCCCGAGCGGGGAAAAACTTCATCTCCTCCGCGCGTTCGGGACGCTGTTCACGGATGGCAACGATCGCAGCTCCGCAACCGGATCGTCCTCTCCTCACGACACCTTTCTCAACGACCGCGTCCGATGCGACCATGCGGTCGAAGTAATAGCGTCCATAAGTCGAATCCGTGGCGAGGGCGATCTCGAGCGTCTCGTCTCCACTCGTCAGCAAGTAAGGTCCAGGTGCCATGCGGCGGGGGTCGGTGGCCCACAGCTCGGTAAAGCGTGCCAGCGAGTTATTGTGGATACCGATGAGTGCCTTCTCGGCCTCCGAGCCTGATGCTTCCGAAGCTGAGGCGAGCTGCTCGTAGGCGTCTACCGCCGCCTTGAGGAAGTCCGAAGCAGCATCAACCTTCAAACCCTTCGACTCGTTCTTCTTGGCGCTCTTTAGGTCTCCAATGCTCGTGGCGGAAAGTTTCGAAAGGTAAGCCCTCGACGTGTCCGCAACTTGGCCGAGATGGGTAGCTGAACGCAGCCCCTCATGTGTGACGCGTTCCGAGTCCATTTTTGCCGTAACCGTTGCACAGGCGCTGAGCGCCAGCGCAACGGTCGAAATAACCATGGGTGCTACCCAGCGGCGCCATCGCAATCGTTGAGACTGATTTGCATGGCTGATCCCGGACTGCTTTCTCATCAGGTCACGAGCATCTATTGTTTCTCCGATCTAGTCAATCGAACGTCGCACGTCAATCACCATTCATGATGAGCTGCAGTCTATCCGGCCGTGCATCTACGATGCTCACAGCAATCATCGGCAACCACCTGCTCCGAAGCCCCCCTAAAGGCCAAACCACGAAGTGATCTACGCTTTCATCTGCTTGCCGCGGGACTTGGCTTCTAGCCGCGCCTGTTGCGCCGCGCGCTCCATCAACCAGACCACGCCACCTAGCACGACGACAGCACAACCAGATAGGTAGGCGACCATCAGTTTTTGAGCGACTCCACTGGTGCGACCATAGGAGTGCAGACCAACGTCCAACTCATTCACACCCCACCAGGAGAATACCGTGATGATACCGAGGATCAGCGAGGCCGAGTGCAACCCAACCCTCTTGATGTAACCACCCATGCGCGCGTGCAGGATTACCAGGCTCCAGAGCACAATCATTAGCGCACCGTTCTCCTTCGGATCCCAGCCCCAGAAACGCCCCCATGAATCGTTCGCCCAGATCCCACCCAAAACGGTGCCGACCAGACTGAATACCAGCGTGAAGCAAATGATCCCGTAGACCATGCGCGTGATCGACTTCTCCGCCTCGTTGTCCGCAGCCCCACCGCGAACTAGTCGCATGAAAATGTAAGCAGCCGAGAGCACCGACCCGAGCAGCGCCGACGCATAGCCCAAGTTGATAATGATGACGTGCGTCCCGAGCCAGAAGTTCGAGCGCAGCACCGCCTGCAGCGTCACCATGGTATCGCCACGTCCTTCGACCGCCTCCTTGATCTCGTAGCGCAACGCTAGGAACATGCCGGCCGCCCCGACCACCGCTGCAGCCGCGATGGCGATCTTCTTCCGATCGAAATATTCGAGAATCAAACACAGGAGCACCGCCGAGGCAGTGATGAACAAAATCGTCTCATACAGCGTCGCGATCGGCGGTCTCAACATGATGATACAGCGCATCACCAATGCCCCGGTCACGTAGATAAACCCGAGGACACTTGTTACAACAGCAGCCCATCCGAGAACTTTACCGACCACACTGCCCGGAGTCAGCCAGGAGAACGCGACAAACACGAAACTGAAGATGAACCACGGCATCGCGTTGGCGATGAAGTGCATCTTGTAATACTTCAACTCGAGCGGGATCGCGCGAAACTCATCGCGCGCTTTCGCCTCGGCGACCCGCTCGTCGACGAATGGTTTCAATACCTTTTTAAACTCCTTTTGGTCACCCGCGCTCGCTACCAGCTGTTCGAATACCTTCACGCGCGCGACGCCTAACGGATACGGATCCTCAGACGTCACCACCTTCATAATTTCCTCACCAATCGTGCGCCAGTCGTCATCACCAGCATCCTCTGGGGCAAAGATCGCGATCCCTGCGATCGGGTGCAACGGATCCGAACCAGCGATATTTGCCACCCGCTGGATCTCATCTGCCACGCGTGGCATCATGTTTTGCAACTCCGCCGCCGTGTAAGTTCCATCAGCCACCCCAGCCGCCGGGATCTTGCGCCAGTTTTCTAACCAGGCACTCAGCGGGCTCTTCTCGGTATCAGGTTCACCGAGGCTCGGCGCGATCGCCGTCAGCGGCACGCCAGGGATCAAATCCCCCTTGGCGAAATCCTTCATGTGCAACAGGTGGTTGAGCACCACCACCCGATCATGCAGGTCGATCAACTGCTGTTTCACTAGATCACCTGCGAACTGCTTCGGGTTCGCCTCCTTCGCAGCGAGGTACTCATCGCGCTTCTCCGACAGCTTGCCGCGGTTGCGCGGGTTTCCTGGGTCAGGCAAGGAAGGCTCGATTTCCTCAAAATTGTAACGACCGCGCAGGATCACATTGCCGGATCCACCGACGTGCGGCTTCAGCCCGATATCCGTGATGACGTCCACATTGTCGACGAGGATGAACGGGATCTTCCGAGCAATATCAGGGCGGAAAACACAATCGAGGTACCACTCGATTGCACTGAGCTTTACCTTGCGGATCTCGCCCCCCTCCTCCACCCCAAAGGCGAGCGTCCGCTTGCCATTGATACGGTAGAGGCGGAAGCGTGCCACCGTCTCCAAGGGCTTTACCCGACCGTCGTCCTGGACTGGGAGCATGCGGAACAGATCAACGATCTCCGGATCCCAATTCTCATACTGGGCGAGTCCCTCAGCGACCGGGAGTTCACGAGCTGACGCCACCGAGATCGAGAAAGCGATTAACAGTAGGCTCAAAAGTTTGCTGGGCATCGTCGTCATCACAGGATTGCTTAGCTAGGGTTGGAATCCACCGCAGCTTCGCGCTGGCGTTGGTGTTTGCGCTGGCTGCGCTGAAGATACTTGAAGAGTTTCTGGCAGAAATGGATCAGGAGACCAAGGGTGACAATGTAGCACGACCACTTCGGCCACTGGTCCGCCGGGTTGCGCGAGACAGCAAGGCTGGTGAAGACAGGTTCGCCGGGCTTCGCGTCCGGCGGCCCCCAACTCGCTTGGTAGACGGTGAAACCATTCGAGCGCAGTGGCTTGTTCATCTCGATCAGCGATGTCTCACTGGTACCGTCCTTGTTGAGCTTGGTCACGTCGCTCATGAATTCTTTCGGCTTGTTCGTGCCCGGGTGCTCCAGTTTGGTGAATTTCTCGAGCTGGATCTTGAACGGCAAACTCATGCGCGCCTTGGTCAGGTTGATCGCCCAGCGGCGACCATCGATCTCGACCGTCAACGGACTCGTCCAGCCACGGTCAGGGTAGTCACCGAACAGCAAGCTCTCGATGATCGGGTTGCCACCACCCTTTGGTAGGATACGCACGCTCGCCCCGTGGAGGTTCATCTCCTCGTCTGGCTGCACCTCCATCTTGCGCAGGTAGAACCCTTCCACCGCACCCTTGCCCGGATCTGTTTCCGTCGTCGGCGTCGGCTGACAGTTCTGTAAGTAACGGCTGATCTCGATCTCGAAGGGTAGTGATTCGCTGTAAAAAACGCGCTTGGCTCCACGCTTTTTAAGAGGAGTGAGATCGCTTGGAGGGATCACCATCACCGTTTCAGGAAGTTCTTCGCCGGTGTATTCGCCGACCTCGATTGCCCAGTCCATCAGGTTGAATGCTTCGTTGCCCTTGCGACCACTCAGCACCACATCGATTTCCTGTTCCTCGTCACCGCGCTTGATTTTCAGTTTCCGAGTTTCACCCGCAAGACCAGACGTGAACTGTTCGGCCGCCCGCACCACCTGGTCTGGCCGGTAGTCTGCAATCACGCCGATAACGTCATCGTCGGTGTCGAACTCACCATCCTCGCCGGGGTTGCCGACCGATAATAGCAAGTCATCGACTTTCAATCCGGCGCTAGCAGCCATCGTATTCGCCCCCACGGCGGTCACCTTGGCGCCACCATCGACCATCTCGAAATCCGCACCAAACTCGGCGTCTTCCCAGAGGATCAGGCTGCCCTCAC
>JBLHKE010000543.1:0-5522 GCA_047619485.1 Verrucomicrobiales bacterium
GTCAGCCGTAACTTCGATTTCAAAATCGAAGCCCATCGTGCTCGGACTTCATGCTTGGGCACTGCTCTTCGATTTTGAAATCGAAGTTACGCCATCGCCTGCGGCGATGGGATTTCCCGACAGCCTCTCCAGCTCCAGTAGCCGTTTCAATATCGAGCGCTGCGCAGGTTCGAGGGGGGGCGAGTATTCAGCCCGGATCAGGAAGGCGAATTTTCCGCCCCAATCGTTGCCAGAGTTTGCATTGCGGAGTCCTAGTAGGAAATCGCTCCCGGCGATGAGGTTGAAATCCTGCTGGTTCGTGGCCGAGCCATTGATGATCAGATCCAGCTCTCCATTCCCAAAGGTTGCGAGAGAGACCTTGAACAGACCCGTCCTCGGGACGGGAAACTTCCAGTAGTAGATGCCGTCGTCGTTTGCGAGTGCCGTGCCCCGACCGATGACACGGATCTCGGATTTAAGGATCGCAGCGCGGGCTGGTGCAACGTTTACGGGTAGCGAGTGCTCTTCAATACGTAGCCCAGTCAACCCGCAGGGGCGGGTGAGACTCTGTCCAACACAGAACAGATACGTCTGTCCAGCCTGGGCGCGGAAGAAAGTCTCCTCGACCCCCGTGTGCCATCCCATTCCACGTGCCTTGGCCAACCCAGACGGTTTGCTGAACTTTGTGTGGCGACTCGAGAACCGCTCGACACACCGCATCGGCGGGTGCGGTCCATTGAAACCAAATGGTGGCACCAGCTGCCGGCGGGCCGTCTCCCGGAGTCTCGGTCGCATTGCACATCGAGCCCGTGGCGTGCGCCGGGAGTGTTGACGGAAGGCCGCGTGGCGTCTGGCGATCGTCGGCGGGAGCTAAGCTCGCTGAACTGGCTAGGTGCAGGGTGGCGTCCCCCCCGTTCAGGGCGTAGAGGCAGATCGTGTAGGTCTTCCCTTGGACAGCTGGAAATTGGTAAACCCAGGGCTGCACCGATTCTCCGTCAGTTGTGGTGATCAATCTTTCAACGGCGGAACCGAGGAAGACCGCGACTCCGACCAGGTCGTTGGGCGATCCAGCTTGAACGCTGACGGTATCGTTCACCGGGGATGTCCATCGGTACCACATCGAACCAGATGGGTAGTCAACGCTGTCGAGATCCGGGGTGCGTGGCTCGAAAGGTTCTAGGGAGGCCGAGCTGGTATCCACTTCCAAGGTCAGTGGGAGGCTCGAGGCCAGGAAAATCGCATCTTCAACGAGATGGTTCGATGGAGCCGCGAGCCCGAGCGCGCTGAGCAGTTGTGCCACGATTAGAAGGAAACCCCACCGTCCAAAAAATTGCATTCGCCGATCGAGCATGGCCAGATGCTCTCCCAATTTTTAGCTTCCGGCAAGGGGAACCCAAGATCCCGCGGAAGCTATCGAGATCCGGGACTGCCAATGCAAATGAGTTCCTTCATCGTCCGCGCGTAGATTCGTCCGTTGGCGTAGGACAGGCTCGATAGCGACCAGGTCTTTCCGGCCGGCCCGAGATCGCTGATCGAAACCAAGGCGCTCTCGTCTAGAATCGATGCATCCCACTTTAACACATAGACCAAGCCAAGCATCGTCGGCATGTAGAGGTGCTCGCCGATCACCGTCGGGCTGGCTGCGCAAACGTGTCCCCAACCCGTGCCGGCATTGCGCTTGTCCTGGGTGGCGAGAAACCCATCTGCGTTGCGCATGTCGTTGGGGGTCGCCTTGCTCCATCGGGTCTCATCTGGTTCGCCCTCTCGGCGCACCACCTGAACCGGCACTTGGAGGTACTCCACTTTACCCGTCTTCACATGGACGCGACCGATCAAGTAGTCATCAAAGCGCCGAAAGTAGTGGTAGTCACCGACCAGAATGTTCGACTGGTAGGTGATCGGTTTCTTGGAAGCGTCAAGCGACTGATCGGTCGCGGTGAGGTAGCGCCCGTCTGCTTGGCGGCATACTTGCACATTCTCCGACAGGGAGACGGTGCTGCGAATTTTGCCTGTCCCGAGATCGACTATCAGGTGAGATTTGCCGGAGAACAGAGCGGCGATCTCGTTGTTCCAACAAGTATTCTGGTGCGAGGCATAACCCTTCACGTCGAGGTCCCAGATCGTCCTCCCATCTGCCGCCTGCAACAAAGAAACCCCGTAGGGCTCCTCCGGCGGCTGATGCCCGCCTCCTCTCCCCGTCAGGATCGCAACGCTGCCATCCGCACGTCGCCCGAGTAGTGATGTCGCATGAATCCCTGTGCCAGCCTGACCAGTCCACGCCAGTTCACCCGTCTTTAAATCATAGGCGTGCAGCCAGGTCCAATAGGCTCGATCTCGGCCGAGCGGTTTCGCACCGGCTTTGGTCGTGACCTTCGGATCCAGATCCGAGGGCTTGACACGCACCACGATCACTTTGCCATTGTGGAGGATCGGTTCGTGCTGCCGCGAGTGATGCCTGCCGAATGGCACCCACTGCTTCGACCAGAGCTGTTTGCCTTCGAAGTCGAAACACTTCATCGATCCGCCGACGTTGGTGAAGCACACGTGTTCGCCATCAGTGACCGGCGAGGCAGCGGTGTTGTCGCTGAACAGACTCGACAAATCGGTGATCCGGGAGGCCGGAAGTTCGCGGCGCCAGAGTTCCTTACCGGTCACCGCATCGAAGCACTGCGCTACGATCAGCGACCCCAGCTCGGCGTCTCCCTCAGTCGGCGCATGGGACGCGACAAACACGCGCCCACCGCAAACAACCACGCTCCCTTGCCCGGTATTCGGCAGGGGAACGCGCCACAGGATACCCTGGTTGCGCGAGACGCTGAAGTCCGATAGGGCTTTGCCCTTGACCACAAAATCACCCCTGGGACCTGCCGCTTGCTGCCAGTCAGAAGCCCAACCCGCGCTACCCAGTAAGTGGCTCAAGAGCAGAAATATGAGGGAGGTCAGAGATCGGCGGGGGAGAAGATTTTGTAGAGTAGTGATGCCTAAAAATACCCACTTCCGCAGCGATGGCCACCTCCAGATTCTCTTAGGGTTTATCCTTCGAATCACCACGCAATGAGAACGCTCCTACCACAGGCTCTTAAGAAGTAGAGTCGGCAATCCTGCCGATACTTCCGAATCGTCGGCAGGAGTGCCGACGCTACTTGATCAACGATCAAGGCCTGCGGACCGAATGAATTGATGTCGTGTGATTTTCATTTTTTCGCAGCTTCCGAAATGATCGAGCGTTCCCCCTTTGTCGGGAATGGAGGCTGCTCGAAATCGAGCGCGACGGTGACGCCGTCGAGTGACCTTGGATCGAGCCCAGACTGGGCCCAAGCGGAGCCGCCTCACCCATAATTCATGGCTTTGGACTCGAGAGGTTTTCCGCGTGGTGGGGTGATCTTGAAGCCCAGTGGGATGCGCTTGCCATTCTTGTAGATCGTTAGCCCGGCCCCGTGCATGCCCTTGAAAGATGAGCGCACGATGAACTTCGACGTCGTGTCAGCCTTGCAACTCATGTGGATGGTAGGATCGATTTTCAATGTGGTCACCTTGCCGGGCTCAACTACGATCTTGTGGTGGTCGTGGTGCGCGAGGATGACCGAAACAAACCATTCGGAGCGCACGAGGCGGTACCCGGTCAGTGTGTAGGTTCCGGTTGGCAGCGCACGCAACGCCTCGGATTGCCCGGCTTTGTGATCCGCTTCTGCGTTCCCGACGGGTTCCCAAGCGAGGCGAATGATCTTATCCTGATCGTTCTTTACGAAGATTGAGCCCTCGTCAAAGTTCGGCCGGACGAACCCCGCATCGGCCAGTTCCTCGTCTTCCCGCGGTGCGGTCGTGATTGCCTGGGGTGTTTTGCCTCCACCGCCTTTGAAAAATTGGATGAGGGCCTCACGGGTCCCCTTGGGTGCCTGGCCGCTTCAGTCGGTCTCGAGGATCTGGCCGAGCCAGGCGCGATCGGTAGCGAATCGCAGGTCAGGTGGGACGTGGCAGCTGCTGCAGGTTTGCTGAAAATGTGCGCCAGCCTCGCGGATGAGTTTCTTGTCTTCCGCACGGAGTGTTGACGGCGCGATCAACAGGAGTACGACGCCGGTCGCCGCTAGCGGCAACGTGACGGCCTTGATGATGTTGGCGTGTATCGAACTCATTTTGTGAATGGGATCATTACTTTGAGTTTCACTGCCCATCGTGTACTTACCAAGCTCTTTTTGTGGCTTGTTATCTGGCCGGATCCACCACGTCGACCTTGAAGCACTCCTAATACAAGGCCTCCCAGCCAATCGCCAACGCAGTTCATGTGCCTGACAGCCAGGGGCTGAAAGCTTGCGGCGACGCCGCGATTCAGTCAGTTTGGAGTCATGATGGGAACGCGGTCGCTATTGATTCTCAGCCTTTGTCTAATGCTTACCAGCGTTAGCTTTGCGCAAGTTGTATTGAGTGAGGCGGTTGCGGATAATGGAACCACCGGGTTCAAGGCGCCGGACGGATCTGCCTACGATTGGATCGAACTCCACAACACTGGTGCATCGGCAGTCGATCTGAAGGATTTCTACCTCACGGACTTGGACGGTGCGCCACAAAAATGGAAGTTCCTTCGCAGCTTCATCATTCCCGCTGATGGATTTCGGATCATTTTTGCATCTGACCGCAATCGACTGATCGACGGCGAGGAACACACCAATTTCAAACTGAATTCGTCCGCCGGCGAGTACCTCGCGCTGATCGATACGGACGGGAGCACAGTGCTGAGTGAGTATGCACCGAAGTTTCCCGATCTCGGTCAGTTGATCTCATACGGGAGGGTTTCCGGATCCGCCACTCTCTCCGTGTTGGCTGTAGCGACACCGAACGCGGCCAACAGCGGAGCCGCGCCTGTCGCGGAAGTGACGAACTTCACCGCATCGGCAGCGACCATCGCCGGTGGCGGTGAGGTGAGGCTGACTTGGACGACGGTCAATGCAGATACCGTGGAGCTGGATGCCGCACTGACGGGTACTCCGTATTTCAGTGAAATCGCTACTGTGGCTCTGAACGAATCGATCAATCTGAGCCCTTCAACGAACACGACTTTTCGCATCCGTGCCATCAACGCCTTCGGCTCTCATGAGGCGTTCGTCGAGGTTGGTGTCGGCCCAGAGATCATCGGGTTCGAGGCGGCGCCAACGACGATCGCCACCGGTGGAGGTACGGTGCTGGAATGGCGCGTAGTGGGGACGGACGTGACGGTCGCCGTGAACGGAACGGCAGCCGCCTCCCCAGCACAGCAGCTGTTTTTTTCACCCGAACTAGCACCGCAGGCTGCAGACGCGGTCGTTCCGGTCACGCTGACCGCGACCAATGCCAATGGCACCACGAGCGCCACCATCGATGTGACGGTTCTTGGCACGGCCACCCCAATCCCGCCGATCCCAGAACTCGTGATCAGCGAGTTTTTCTGGTCCTACAACGGGACGCTCCCAGTCGAGCCTTACCAGTTCTTCGAAATCCATAATCGCGCCACCGAACCGCTCGACCTCAACGGCATCCAGCTTTTTGGAAACATTCATTCTGATCTTTCT
>JBLHKE010000544.1:0-5517 GCA_047619485.1 Verrucomicrobiales bacterium
GTATCATTCGAAAAAATGAACCTTCACGCAAGCCTTAAGGCCTAGCGTTCCGGGGGGAATATTTCTAATCCGCATCGAACTGAAAACCAACCCCTTTTTGGTCGAGAATTACCAGCCGTCGAAAAGCCCCGCCACAATTCACTTCCACTACTGCCTTATCTTCTTCTTTTTCGCACGGAACAGGCGCGCGTCCTCCGGAATCTTGAGGCGATCTTCCAGCGGGCGCACCACGGCTGCCTCCTCCTCTGAGAGGCGCCAACGGGTTCCCTCCAATTCTGTGCGCAAGGTCGCGTAGGCCGCCTTCTCACGCTCCGGGAAACCGGCGGCGAGCATCGCCCACTTCTTCTTGTAGAACGATGGCACCCTCACGTCGCTCCTGACCATGCCTTCGTAGACCCCCATCGCCTTCTCGGGCGAGTTTTCCACCTCGGTGTAGTACCTCGCCAGGGCAGCACTGTGCAGGTAATCCTCCGGAGCAGACGCCACTAGGCGGCGCACCGCGTCGATCCCCAACTCGTCGAGTTCGCGCTGTGCGAGCCGATCCTCCAGCGCCTCCATCTGGATCAACACCGTCACCGCACGCCGGCCTGGCGCCGGGTTCCAATAGCGCTCGGCGATGAGCGGGTAGGCCTCGTCCTCATTTCCCTCACAGCGCGAAAGGAAGATCGCAGCGATGTTCCCCATGAACTTCGGCGCGTCGCCGACATCGGCACCGCGCTGAAACCACTCGGCGGCCTTGCACGGATCTTTGAATTTATCCTCGTAGAGGAATCCCACCCGCTGATAGAAGCGCCAGTCGTCCCCGACCATCGTCGCCCCACGCTCGGCGACCTCCACCGCACGATCGAGGTAACCCGGCGCGGTGATGTTCTCTAGGTTGGACGCCTTCCACTCGTTGCCGAGCCGCCGCTGGTAGTCCGCCTCGTTGTTCGCCCACGCGTAGGCGTTCCACCCCAGGTGCCACACGTACTGATCCCAGTAGTGGCCACTGCGCGGCTGAAGCGTGGTGATCAATCCGAACTGCTGGTCGACGCGACCCCACTCCTCCTTGTCGAATGCGTTGTGGTGCGCGATTAAATAGTAATAGCTCGCCACCAGCGGGCGGAAGCCACCGAGCGCGGCTGCGAACCCATCTTGGCCGAGCTTCTCCATCATCGGCAGGCCGATGTTGTCGTCGGTGAAAAGTCCCGCACGCAATTGCTCGTCGACATTGTGTTCGATCGGCAAGCGCACCAGGCCGAATACAATCAGCAGCCCCGCGGCCGCCACCAGATTCTTCTTAGGAATTCCGTGCATGACTTACAGCTCCTTGTTCGAGAACATCAGGTAGGCGATCAGATTGTAGATCACCAAGTAGAAGAACGCGATCCCCGTCAGCGTCCACATGAGGCTCGCCGTCGGCGACGCCCCGTCCGCCATCCCTTCCTGCACCGCGCTGAACTGGTGGAAATCCGGGAACACCAGTGAGATCAGCGCAGCGAACAGACGCGCGAACACGCCAGGTGCCTCGCCATCTTCGAACAGGAAAGCACGCGCGATCGCCTGCAGGTGCCCGATCAGGTAGACCACGAGGCCGACGACGATGGTGAACAATGTCGAGCTGGCGAAGGTCGAGATGAGCAGCGACACCGAGGCCGCCACCGCGGATTCGAGGAAGATCGCCCACACGCCGTTGAGTAGATTCCAGCTCGCGCCCTGCTCGCGGATGCCGCGCTCGAGGCTTGCCATCTGCACCTCATCGAGCACGATCCCGCGCGCCTCCTGGGTGGCAATCACTTCGTTCATCATCACCGAACCACGCAGGTGCAACACCGCGGTAAACAGGATCGTCATCACCACCAAGCTGACGATGATCAACAACAGCACGCCAAATAATTTACCTAGCAGGTACTCCAGCCGCGGCACCGGTTTGGAAAGGATGGTGTAGAGTGTGCGATCCTCCACATCCTTCGGGATTAGCAACGCCGTCCCGACCAGCGCGAACACGCCACAGAACAATCGCATCGAGCCGAACGAGACGTTCTTCAACAGCCGCAACTGCTCCTCGAAGGCGATGCCGGCGAACAGGAAACTGATCGCCACGATGATCACCGAGAAGATCAGCAGGAAGTAGAACACGCGCATGCGCACCAGCTGCGTGAAGGTGTTAGTGGTGATCGCCCAGATGCGGGTCGGCGAAAACACATGGTGCTTGCCGAACGGTTCTTCGAGGGGGTGGCTCATGCTGCGCCCCCTTTCTGCTGATCCTGCTTCGCACCGCTGCCGCCGTCGCCCTCGTCGGTGCCGGTCTCCTTCAAGAACAGCCGCTCCAGCGTGGTGCGTGGGTGGCCGCTGCTCAACAGTTGCGCCGCGCTATCCGCCGCCACCATTTGCTCGATCTTCTCGACCAGCTCGGGCGAGGCATCTTTCAGGATGATTTCGGTCTGCTCGTCGATCGATATCAGGTCATCGAGGCGTCCCTCGCGCACCAGCTTGCCTTTGAAGATGATGCCGATCTGATCGCACACCTCCTGCACCTGTTCCAGCAGGTGCGAGCTGAGGATCACCGAGATACCGCGCTCCTTCAGCGCGAAGATCAGGTCGCGGATCTTGCGTGAACCGGCCGGGTCGACGCCCGCCGTCGGCTCATCGAGCAACACCAGTTTCGGATCCTGCACCAGCGCCTGCGCGAGCCCGATGCGCTGCAGCATCCCTTTCGAGTAACCGCCGAGCCGCCGGTCGGCCGCCTCCTCGAGATCGACCAGATCGAGTAACTCGCCGGTGCGTTGTTTGATCTGCTTGCGGCTCAGCCCGCAGAGCTTGCCATAGAACTTCAAAGTCTCGGCACCGGTTAGGTATTTGTAGAAATACGGGTTTTCCGGCAGGAAGCCGACCGAGCGCCGGCTGTCAACGTGCTTGCTGTCGCGCCCGAAGATCTGCGTCTCGCCAGCCGTCGCCTGGATCAGGCCGAGCAGTACCTTCATGGTAGTGGACTTCCCGGATCCGTTCGGACCGATCAGCCCGTAGACCGATCCGGTCGGGACCTCGAAGGAAATGTTGTCGACCGCCACGACTTTTTCCCGCCGCATCGGCAGCGGGAAGATCTTCGTCAGGTTTCTCACCGACACCGCAGGCGGCGGCGCAGTCGAGTCTTGGGTGGATTGAGGGGATTCGGATTTCGACATAGAGGTCGGGTCACACGGCATCTAGAGCCTAATTCAAGCGAGATCCAACGCAAGTAGTCTGAAAAGTTGCTCAATGCGAGCGAGACCGTCCCGCCCGTCGCAGGCATATGATCGCGCTAATACTTGGCCGCACGACGGTTTCGGCAACCCCGTAGCGTAGTCTTGAGGCTGCGACCGCCCACACTTTCCCGTTCTCTGATGGCCAGCGCTCGAAGGGCATCCAAGGTCGTCTGGCGTGTCGCAGCAAGCACGGATCATTCGCCAACAGCACCGCCGTCTCGGACGCAGGCTAAAGTCCAATGCCGTTAAGGATTCGATTTCAGCCAAGATGGTGATCAGGAGTCAATAGCTCAGCATAGCGGGAGTTGAAGTTGAAGCAGAAAATTGAAATTCTGGCGGCTTCGAACGTCCGACTGAACCCCTACAGCCCACGTTACGAACCCGTCTGCCACGACACTGACTCACATCAATTTCTGTGAAACATAAATTCCTAAATGATGCCCTTGACCAAGGAGCTTGGGGTGTGTCGCCGCCAGTTTTTTAGTGACGGAGCGAGGCATCCCAGGTTCCTTGGTCTCAACACTTGCGTGCGATCATCACAAATCGTAGTGCGCGGCAGCATACCGCTACCCCTTCGGCTCTTCCTCACCCGGCGGTTGCCGCTGCAGCCGCTTGTAGCAGAGCGTGAGGCTGTCGCGCGCCTTCTCGTAGCCCGGACGTCGGGCGAGGATCTTCTCGAAGGTCGGGATGGCTTCCTCATACAGGCCGTCTTCCATCTGGATGCTACCGATGCGTTGCAGCACATCCGCATCGTCCGGGTGTTGCTGCGCCAACTGGCGGACGAGCTGGCGCGCCTCGGCACCGCGGCTGGTGCGCTCGAGGGCCTCGACTCTTAACAGCTGCGCAGCGAGCGCCCCCGGCTCGGCGGCGAGGACGCGATCGATGTCCTCCTGTGCGAGCGGGATCTGATTCTTGCGGATGAGAAGTCTGGCACGCTCCTGCAGTAGCGCGGTATCGCCCGGTGTCGCCCGGACACGGCGGTCGTAGTTTGCGAGCTCGGAGATAAACCTCAAGGTCATATTGGAATCGCGGATGCTGGTGGTGTTGACATTAAACTCGGCGCCCTTGTCGCGATCACCCGCAGCAGCATAGTAATGCGCGAGCGCCACCCGGATGTACGGGGCGCGACTGTCGATGCGCGCCGCCCTCCTCGCATCCGCGAGCGCCTCCTCGTAGAACTCGCACGAGTGGAACAGCTGGGCTCGATCGAGCAGCGGCCCTACATCTTTCGCGTCGGCCTTGATCGCACGGTCGTAGCGCCCGAGTTGCACCACTTTCGAAAACAATCGTTCGTAATTGCCAATGCGCGTACGCGCCTTGCTCAAGGCACTAGCGGCAGAGAGGTGATCGACCATTGCGTTCCAATCGCGACGGCGCAACGAAGTGCGCGCCAGCTGCATGTGATCGCTGCTCTGCTCGCGCAGACTGGCGAGATTCTCGTAGTAGATCGCGGCGCTATCCAGGTCGTCGACGCGGCGGTATTGTTCGGCAATCTTCTCCAACAGGCGGATCGAGTCCGGCGCGCCGCGCAGGGCGAGTTGGAAGTCGGACAGCGCATCCGCAGGCCGGTTCTCAGCTAGGGCAATGTCCCCGCGCACTTCAAGCACATCGGAGCTGGCCTTGCCGGCGAGGTGCGCCACCCGCTGCAGCGTCACCGCAGCGCGTTCGAGATCACCGCCTGCGCGCTGATGCCTAGCGAGTTGGGTCAGCAAGTCCAAATCGTCCGGCTTGTCCGCCAACTGGCGCCTGGTGAGTTCCGCAGCAGCGGCGTGGTCACCACGCTCTTCCGCCAGCGCCCGTTGCTCCGCCAGCGATGGTTGCGCAGCGGAGGCCACGGCAGTGGTCGAGAAAGTGAGAACGAGAACAGCCAACCAAGGCGTCAGGAAGCGAAATTGCATAACAGTAATCTAGCAGGTGCGGGTGAAAATGCACCATCCGACATAGATACGCAGGAAGGGAGGATTTCTTTCAACCTTCGCAAACTTCCTGCGCTGGCCTCCCCTACTCGGACTGTGATCCACTGACCGAAATGACGCTAGTTTACAGGCACCTATCCGCAGCCTTGGAGGACATCTCCCAACCGCAGCGTAGCTTCGATGGACTGCTGTGAGACCTGTAGTCGCTGTCATCTAGATTAGTGTCTCCAAAATTAGTGTCCCAAAATTAGTGTCTGTCCCAAAATTAGTGTCAGACACTAGACAACGGAAATCTACCTGCTAGACTACTGAAATGAGACGATTACGTTCTTCCCTTCTTGGCGATGCTCCGAAAGCTAACTGCTATCATGTGGTAT
>JBLHKE010000545.1:0-5514 GCA_047619485.1 Verrucomicrobiales bacterium
AAGACCGGTTGCAACTTCGAGCATGGAGATCTGTTCGCTGCGCACTGGCAGAAGTCCTATCCGATCCTTTTGCGTGAGGCAGGTTACACGACAGCCATCGCTGGAAAAATTGGCTTCACGGTCACCGCGAATGCTGGCAAGAAAGGCAAGCTACCGAGCGCTGACTTCGACCGCTGGGGCGCTGGTCCCGGCCAGACCAAGTATGCGACCAAGCAGAACGGTTCGATGGCCGCCTACGCGAAGGAATACCCGCACTCATCGCGGGCCTACGGGGCGTTCGGCAGCGACTTCATCCGCGATTCTGCCAAGGGCGAGAAACCGTTCTGCCTCTCCATCAGCTTCAAAGCCCCTCACAAGCCCGCGACCCCCGACCCGCTCGATGCGGCGATCTACAAAGGGAAGACTTTCACCAAACCTTCCAACTACGGGCGCGAATACGGTGAGCATTTTTCCAAGCAGAGTAAACAAGGGCGCCAGTTCGAGCGTTTCCACTCGTGGAATTACAGCGATGACTACGACGGCGTGATGGCCACCTACCACCAGCAGATCTATGCGGTTGATGTGGCGGTCGGCATGATTCGTAAAGCGATCAAAGAGGCCGGTGTCGAAAAGAACACGGTAATCATCTTCACGTCGGACAATGGATTCCTGTGCGGGTCCCACGGTTATGGATCGAAAGTGTTGCCCTATGAAGAGTCCGCGCGTGCGCCATTGATGATGGTTGACCCACGCCACGCGAACAGCGGCAAGCAGCTGCGCAGCGATTCGCTCGCGGGCAACGTCGACATTGCCCCGACCATCTTGGCTCTTGCTGGGCTGCCGATCCCGGCAAATATGGATGGAAGCAGCCTGCTCCCTATCTACGCCAAGCCCGCTGCCGAGAACCACACCAGCCTGCCGCTGATCAACGTGTGGGGGCCAAAGCCTTGCCATTCTCTCTCAGTCGTGACCAAAGACCTCAAATACATTTACTGGGCTCATCAAGGAAACGGATTTGAGCCGAGCGAAGAGCTTTACGACACCAAAAATGATCCCGGAGAGCTGACGAACGCGATCAAGACCCACCAGGACGCCGACGCGATGCGTGAGCTCTACGATCGCCACCTCGAGCGCTGGGAGAAACACGCGCTCCCATACCACAACTACCAGCCATTTTCTAAGATTTTCGCACGCAAGTCCTAGGCTTGCAGCCGTCACGAATCCCACCCATGATTTACAAACTATGAAAATTTTCAAGCACTTCAAAACTCTCCTCCCCATCACCGCCGCGATCGCCGTCGCGGGCTTTGCCTTTGCCGATCAAGGTGATGCCGACGCCAAGAAGAAGATCAAAGCTCTGCTAGTCACCGGCGAGGGCTACCACGACTACGAGGCACAGAAGAAGATCATCAGCGAGGGTGTCAGCGACGTCGACTGGACGATCATGCACCACAAGAATCCTGCCGAGTGCAAGGCGGATCTGAGCAAGGAAGGCTGGGCCGATGATTACGACGTCATTGTCTACAACATCTGCCATGCCAACGAGGGAGACACCAAGTTCATCGACAGCGTTGCTGCCGTGCACGAGGCCGGAAAACCAGCCGTGGCACTCCACTGCACGATGCACTCGTTCCACTGGAAAGTGAAAGCCGAGAAGGGCAAGGATAACGAGAAGACCTGGGTCAAACTGCTCGGAGTCCGCTCCCGCAACCACGGACCGAAGGGCGCCATCACCGTCACGAAGGTGAAAGCCGATCACCCGATCGTCAAAGACCTTCCAGAAGGCTGGAAGACTCCAGAGGGTGAGCTCTACAACGTCCTCGAGGTGTTGCCGACCGCCACCGCGCTCGCGACCGGTCACAATGGCAATGACAAACAAGGCGACCAAGTTTGCATCTGGGTGAACAAGTATGGCAAAGGCAAAGTTTTCGGGACTACCATCGGCCACCACAACTCGACGATGAAGACCAAGGAATATCTCGATCTGCTATCCAACGGCATCAAGTGGGCGGTGGAGAAGGACTAGTTTAGGAGTCGGCACGTTGACGCAACTTCGATTTAAAAATCGAAGCAGTGATCCGTAGAGCCGTTCGCGTAGATTCAAAACGGCTCAGCACGATGGCTTCGATTTTTAAATCGAAGTTACATTGGGAGGGATGGCGTCCTGCCATCGAGAGAGGCAGACGCTCTCCTTCCGAGTGACTGTCCGGCAGAAAGCCGTAGTCCCCCCCTACTACTGCTGCTCGAGCTGCTTTTTGATCTGCTTGACCATGTTGCCGGTCTCGCTGCCACCGTCGATTTTGATGATCTCGTCGGCCACCTTGATCGCATCTTCGAATTTCTCCGCAGAGGCGAAGCCGAACATTTTCAGCATCATCGCTTTCTGTTTCGGTTCGCCTTCAGGTTTATGTTTGGCTAGGAAGTCATCGATGTACTTCACTGCCTCGTCGGTCTTGTCAGCCTCCATCAGCTTGCCGAAGCCTGACTCTAGTTCGCCCATTGCTTGTTGGGTTTTCGCCTTTTTCACAAAACCGGTCTTGTCCTCTGGGTCGAGCTTGGCGATCTGGTCGATTGTTTCGCCATACAGACTAGGGACAGTTGCCTCAGGCACGGTTCCCAGCGCCTCAATCAACAGTTTGGCTTTCTCGGCGCCCTCCGCTTTTTCTGCTTTCGCAAAGGCATCGTCGCGCGTGGCCTTAAACTTCTTCTGCTCTTCGAGAAGCTTGCTCATCGATTCTGGATTCATCTCCTCCGGGAAGCCCGCCTCAGCATAGGGACGTCCCTTGGCATCGCACAACATGAGTGTCGGATAGGCCTGGATAGCGAAGTCCTTGGCGAGTTTTGCATTCTGGGCTTTCAGCTCAGCGGGCAGTTGCTTGCCATTGGGGAAATCGACTTCGAGGAACACAAAATTCTTACCGGACGCTTCGATGAACTCTTTTTTAGAGAAGACACGCTTCTCAAGTTGAATGCAGCCGCCTCACCAGTCGGAGCCGGTGAAGTTCATGAAAATATCGAGGTCCTTTTCAGCCGCCTGCTTTTTTGCTGCCTCGAGGTCAGTGAGCCAACCCTCAGAGGTTGCGGACGCGGTTCCGGCGAACATTAAGGTCATGGCGGCCGTGGCAAGCCACTTGGTCGTGGAGATTTTTGTAGTCATCCAACAAGCTAATTCCTCCCTAGCACTTGTCCAACCAAGGAATTTTCAGAATTCTTAGTGTTGCAATTCCATTGACATTTTGGCGAATTATTATAATTTCCATAGTTATAGTGATATAAATAGCCAAGGCCAAATCTATACTAAGTCAGCACCCGTTTGACCAAAAACCGACAGAAAACACCGCTCAAAGCAAGAGTCTTCGCCATTTCGAGTAAAATCGGTAATGCGTTTCTATGCTTCGTTGTGTTCGAATGTTGCGCTTTTTCAGTGGTCGCTCAGGAAGCGGAGTTGCGGATCCCCAACCACCTCGAGTTCATTTCTCAATGGTTTCCACGTGCGGCGAACTCGGCGACTCACACCAAGGTCGCGCGTGCGACACGCTTGGCGACCATCGTGAGTAACTCGCCGTCTCAATTCAGAGCGACCAAACAGACACTCGCTCTGGTTCGAGAACATGTAGGGATCGATCCTGCGCAGGTCGAGGAGTATACCTCGGCAACGATCACAGTTGGGGTTCCGGGCACGATTGTGTTTTTCACCCTAGTGGAGCAACTCAATCTCGAAGACCATTTCTCTACGGGTAAGTTCCCGCTCACTCCGGAAGTCCACCGCTTCCACAATCACCGCGTTTACCGCCTACCCGCCAAAGGCCGCCCCCTCGGACTTTACACGGCTGAGGGAAAACACTTCGTCCTCGGTGACTGGGATGCTTTTAAGAACACGATGCGTGGCAATGCTGGTCGACTAAATGAGTTGGCCAAGATCCTAGCCGGTCACGTCGCGCCACTCATCATTTGCTCGAACCCGCGCAGGGCCGGTAAGCGGTTTTCGAAAGACGACCCTTTTGGCACCGTGATCTCGATCGATTTCGAGGCAGACAAGCTCGCGTTCTTGATGCGCGAGGAACACCCGACGCCTGCGATCGCAAGTTCCCGGCACGCAGAGATTGAAACTGCGATGCCCGCGGCGTTTATCGAAGCCTACGGGATGGAGACGAAGAAGATGGTACAATACCGTTCGCTGGCCGACGGACGCCAAGTGACCTTCGCCGTCCAGTCGCCAATCGTGGTGGCGTCACGCATGCTCGAATATATCCTCGGAGCCACCGAGGACACAGACGCTCGTGCGGAGGCGTTGGCTACAGCAGATCAGGCGATCAAAAAATTCGAGGCGGCGCGCGCTGCCAAAGCGTCCCTTGGGGCATTGCAGTCGCCCGAGGCGATCGTCGATGCGCTCTGTGTAGGGATCGAGGCCGGTGGGGTGCGTTTCCAACTGCCATTCCTGACCGGTGTCGAACAGGCGCGGGTGGCTACCCAATTGCGATTCGGCTCGGGTAAACTTGTGCTTCGTCCCGAAGCTGAAGACATTGTCAGAGGGCAATCGCTGGAGGAGAGAGAGATTCGACGTCAAGCCCAGCGCATCGCCGCACTGACGATGTCCGCCGCAGCTGCGGAATCCCCCGGATTGAGAAAGCTGACAACTCCTGAAGAGATTGTCGCCGCCATCTGTTCGACCGGGTTCTTAGGTGGCGGGTCCTACAAGACCGAGTCGTTCAAAGTGGACCGGCTGTCAGAAGAAGATCGCGTGCGGGTGGCTGGATACCTGGCGCGGCATCACGGCTACTTGGTCTACAAGCCAGAGTGACATTTTTCTACCACGCTCGTAGGCGAAGACCGAACTTGACCCACTTCGCCAGTGCCTCGATGATCGGCGCATGAGACCAATTGCTACAGACAAAGCCCCAGCAGCCATCGGCCCGTATTCACAGGCGATGCGTTCGGGCGACTACCTTTTCACCTCCGGCGTCATCCCGATCGATCCGTCTAACGGTGAAATCGTCGGCGACGAAATCGGCGCACAGGTGCACCAGGTGTTCAAGAATTTAAAAGCGGTCCTGGAGGCAGATACGATGGAACTCAAGAACATCGTTAAGACGACAGTTTTTCTGAAAGACCTTGGAGATTTTCAGGTGCTCAACGAGATCTACACGGAGTATTTTGGTGATCACAAGCCAGCTCGTTCGACCATTCAGGTCGCAAAGCTACCACTGGATTCGCTCGTGGAGATCGAGTGCGTGGCAGAGGTTGAACGAGCGTCCTGATTGGGCGGCCAGGCTCTTAATGGGAAAACGAAAAACAACTGATCAATATCTACTAGTCTTTTTCGTCATCACCTGTGTTGGATTCGGCTCAAATAGCCCGCTATGATTGCCTTATCCGCCTTGGTGCTGGCCAAAAATCCTGCGCACCTATTAATCCTTTATTTTTCGCTTTCCCCTAAGGGATGGTCGTGCGGAGGATGATGGCTTGTCCATCGCGTGGTCCGATGGAGCCGGAGCCAGATGCTGGGATCAAAAAAAAGTCCCCAGAGACGAACGA
>JBLHKE010000546.1:0-5506 GCA_047619485.1 Verrucomicrobiales bacterium
ATCGGCCGGCGCAGTTGAAGATCAGCGCTTAGGGGGGGGCTACTGCAGGTCGGCATGAGTATCAACAGGCGCTACGCCAATGCTCTACCTCTCTGAGACGAAACTGGGCACTCAGCTGGACTCTCGAACACCTTCGGCAATGACGGCGCTTTAGGACTTCGATGTGCGAGCAGAACCAGACGAGTTTATCGTCGTGCGATACAAGTGCTACACTCGATCGGTTCGGGGCTGGATCATGTTGATCTCGGATCGTCACCAACCAGCGCCCCATGTAGGCTGACGATTGATCGGCTCTTGAGATGAATCGCCGCCCCTGATAGAAAGACGTATGAAATATTCGCTCCTGCTCTCGCTCGCCTCCCTGTTGCTTGCCGTCTCGTCGCCCGCTGCGGACACCGGGCTCAAGCGCTACCTCTACATGACCTCGCCGGACGGTGCGCAGGAGGAGGGGCGTTCCGGAACTGGTATTCTCGTGTTCGACATCGATGACGGGCACAAGTTTGTAAAACGCATCGAGATGCCGATCTTCAAAGAGACGCTGCGCGGATTCACCGGCTGCACCAAGACCGGAAGACTCTACTACTCGACCCACCAGGGCACGCTCGGTTGCTTTGATCCAGAGACGGAGAAGATCGTGTGGGAATCAAAGCTCAAGATGGGCTGTGACCGATCCTGCATCACACCCGACGGCAAGCGCATCTACGTGCCGACCGGGTGGTGGTGGCAGACGGAGGACAGCGGTTTCATCGTGGTGGACGCGAGCAACGGCGAGAAGATCGATCACATCAAGGTTGGCAAGCAGGCGCACAACAGTATCGCCAGCCTCGATGGTCAGTTCGTCTACCTCGGCACGCAGACCAAGTTGACACAGTTCCGCGCGGAGGACGGCCACATTGTCCAAGAGATCACACCGGTCGGCGAGTCGGGTGTTTTCCCGTATACTGTCGATAGCAAGAATCACTGGGCTTTCGTCTGCCTCGGGAAGCACGTAGGGGTGGATGTGGTGGATTTGGAAGAGGGCAAGATTACCAGCCGGGTGTTCGCCACCGATCCGAAGTCCGGCGAGAAGATCAAGCACCGAACACACGGTGCTGGCATGACGCCAGACGAGACTGAGTTGTGGGTCAGTGATCAGGCCGGGAAGAAGCTCTTCATCTTCGACATTACCAAGCGTCCGCCAGTTGCGAAAGGCCACGTCGACCTGAGCATGGGTGGCCACGGCTGGATCACCTTCAGCCTAGACGGCAAATACGCCTATTCGCACACGCCGGATATCTTCGACGTGAAGACCAAGAAAAAAGTCGCGACCCTGAAGACGCCCGATGGCGAAGAGTTCGCCAGTTCGAAGTTCATCGAAGTCCACCTTCGCGATGGCAAGGTCGAGCGCATTAGCAACGAGTTTGGATTGGGGCGGGTAGGTAGGTAGGTTCTCAGAAGGTTGTAGGGCTCAATTAATCAGTCGATGCCTCAAGATCCCTTTGGACCAGGCCGTCTCGCGCCGTGTCTCTATCTGGCAGACTCGTTGGATGTCTCAAGCTCGTGGCCGAGGTTGGAGATGGCACCCTAGATCCAAGTATTTCCCACCGTCGGACCAACACTGATCCCTTTTCCCGCGACAAGTCGTCCCCAGCCGAATCACGGATCCAAGATCGGCTAACTCCTTCAAGCTCGGGTATGAAAAAAGCTAATAATAATTGTCATAATTAACATATTGACTAGTCATTTGAAATGCGTGACTCTGTAGACAAGCAGAAGCTGGGAGAAAGAGTGTATATGTTGAATTTGCAGTAAATATCTAAAAAAGGAGGCCATTTAAAATGGAGTTCAGAGAAAAACCACTCTCCCAGCGAGCGTTCACCTTGGTTGAGATCCTCATGGTGGTTGCGTGTATCGGCATCCTCGTTGGCCTATCGGTTCAGATCATCTCGGGCATGATCAGTTCAACGAAAGAAAAGAAACTGGGCCATGATGTGCGCGTTCTCAATTCGGCGGTGGCGACGTTTGTCGCAAACGGCGGCGACCTGGAGGGCGCGAAGTCGGCCAGCGAGGTTTTCGTACGATTAAGATCCTCCACCAGTTCCGATCAGGCGGATCGATTGGTGGGAGTCCGATCTGGTTTCTTCGATCTACGGATGATTCCGGTCATGCAGACGAGCGACGAAGCCGTCGCGCTGAAATCGAGGGTTCTGTGGGACGTCACCAAAAGTAGGTTCGCGATCTATTACCAAGGTAAGCCCGGAATCAAGGAGTTTTTGATCGACGATTCAAAGTCTTCGATGGATCCGCCGGAGCGCGAACGAAAGCTAGTCATCGCCTATTCGAAGAAGGGAGACGCTAAGTGGGTTTGGGATTACAATGATGCTCCTACTGTCACAGGAAACAAACGCAGCATTGAAGTTCTCGATTCTAAGGGCGCCGTGATCCCGCTGCCCCCGTCTGCTCCACACCCTCTCCAACTTACCCCTCCAAACGTGTCCGTTCCGCCGGACACCTATCCCCTCATGGACTACGAGGATCTCAATCTGACACTTAGAAACCCTAATCCGGCCGGGGTTAGTGAGATGTTCTACTCGATTCGCGAAGGGATATGGCTCCGCTACCAGGCGCCATTCCCGATCGATCCAGGGGCTGTCCTGATGACCCAAGCCGTCAGCAACGATCCCGCCAGTTGGCACGACAGCGCAGTCTCGACTGGCAACTACAAGACGGAACTTGTCCAGCTCATCACCTCGCTCGTCTTCCCTAAACAGAATTACAATTATGTCAGCCTAGGCGGAGCGACCGAACCTGGCAGTTACCCGCCCCCGGTCAGGGTTCACCCTGGCAGAGTCGAACTGACAAACGGTTCCAGCCTCCCAGTCCAATTTCAAAACTCCAAAGTATTCGAAGTCGCTTGGACGCTACAGGGCACAAACGATCCGCAGGCGTCAGCGAAACCAATGACGAGCGATCCTTTCAGCGGTGGATTTCCAGGCCAGGATATTTTACTATCGATCGACGACTGGGGGCCGAGTGACGCGCTCGTCGTCCAGGCCTACGCCAATAGCCACAACCTCGAAATCGTTACCAATGCCGAACCGGTCAGTGCCATCCTGAACGCGACCAGAATCCAACTGCGTCCTCCGCTGGTCGAGATCATGTCATCTGCGGGACGGTCCAAGAATAAGAAAGTCACTATCTCGTGCCAGACCAATTTTGGTGACACTCCACTCGGGGCGCGAATTTTCTATACGACCGATGGTTCGGATCCCGGCGCGGGACCTGATGGCGAGCCCGTTACAACCAAGTATTACAGTGGACCTTTCCAGCTACCAGCCGGAGCGACCGAGATCATCGCCCGTGTCTATGCGCCAGGCCTCTATCACCACTGGTTCCTCCCCAGCGAACCGTCGTCCGGCCCCGAAGAACCAGGTTTGATCGGTGGGCACATCGATGTGGATACCAGCACTTTCATCGCCACGATTAACTCGGGCAAAACTGGAGGGCATGTGCATGAATACGACGACACTTACGGCGTCACCGAGATCGATTTCTTCAACCTACTGTCAAGCTCGCTTGAGAACATCGACGATGCGATCTCCACGGGGAGGAAGTTCAAGCTGATTGTCGCAAATGCCGATCTGTCACCCGGCGCGAAAATCGTAATCAACTCGAATTACGACAGCAGAAATCCGCTGACCTATATCCCGGTGAAATCCTACGATGACACTCCGCTAGCAGATCTCCCTGTCTACAGCTTCAAAGGGATAGCCGGGACAGTTCCTCTCACCAGACTTTCGCTGAGCTTCGACAATGATGCCATCAAGATCGGCGGAGTCATCCCTACCAATACCGGTGATGTGCGAAACAATACACTTGGCTTAAACGGGGAGTGGCGCAATGGCGCTCTGACGATCCAGGCAATCGAGGTGAATGGCAGCGGGAGGGACAAGTTCGTCACCGACCAGTCTCTCAGCGCAGGCGGAGTACAGGGAGTCGCCACCAGTGGATTGTTGTGGGAGTCCACCGTATTCTGGCACTGGAAAGGAGATTCGTACCACGAAAATCGGGATTACGTTCCGGGCAAATCCGTCCCTAGCTCTTGGCTAGAAGATGTCGGTCGGTAAGCGCCTTCAGGTCATCCTAAGCCACCTCGTCTTCTGCAGCTCGAATCGTCTCGTGCTGTAGTTTGCAAATCTCCACGCAACCGGATCTTCCGAGCAGCACCACTCTCTCCGCGCGCTCTTCTTTGATGGCCCGGACGAACTGATCCGCGAAAGCGTTCAGGTTTGGACTTTTCCGCGTAGATTGGCGACAGTCAAGAATGCTCAATTATCGAAAAATTGCTCTTGTTGCGATGTCGCTCATTTTTGTGGCAATAGCTGGTGCGGAGGAGGACAGGCTGAGAGAGATGGTGGATGGTCTACCAGAGCTTTTGGTAAAGTTAGAGAAAGAGAATGAATGGAATTCGGCAGGGAGCACCATGGAGATGGTGAATTTCTCGATGAGCACGGGAGACGGGCTTCTATCGGCGCTGGTCTCCATCACGTTGGGTAAGGATGGTGCCGAGAAGGAACGGGAGAAATTAAGAAAGAGACTTCAGGTCGATGCGCAGGCTGTCGCTTCGGATACTTATTTTTCCCGAAATGCGACGGGGAGTGGAGGTTCAATATCACGACTTGAAGCCGCCGGAGCCTACCGCAGTCATATCGAGACGCGTCTTTGCTACGAGGTATCGCTTCGCTATCAATCTGACAAAACTTTCGATCTTGAGAGGTGGCACAAACGGTGGGCTGAGGCTGGAGGCTCGCTAGGAGACCCAGGTGTCTACACTAGCGAGAATGAGCCCACGCCGGTGTCTATCGAAGAGGGCGAACTGCGATTTTCAAAAGGAACATCGGGCGGGAGTTACGCTGCAAGTTCACTGGCGACGGGGAGTTTTCGTTTTTCCGCTCGTAGAGGTCAGCGTCTGTCGTTGGCGACGACGGTCATCAACTCCCGCGTAGAGCGACTAAATACGGATGGGAAGTTTGACGCGATTACAGAGTGGAAGCGTGCCCATGATCTTGTTTTGCCCGATTCCGAGGACGGTCGCTATCAGGTGCGGTTCAGCGATGCTCTGGACGGGGATTTGACGGCTCCTCAATTACTCGTGGAGATTCGGTGAGCGGTGCCCGAAGCGGTGGTGGGACGACGATTAGGCCGTCAAGCTGTGCGTCGGCCAATATCTGATTCCTACAAGTGCAGGTACATGACTGGGCGATCGAGGCGTGTCATGGGTCAATGCTCAATGCAGTTTGCGACCCTGATTGAACAGCAGGCAATACTATGAGCCAATAATGAGCTGTTGGTCGATACGCGTTTCGTTACCGATCGCTTTCGGTCCGGCACAATGCTGCTATCGCCCAGCTGGTCGCTGCGATCGAGATGAACTGGTGTTTGCCGTGCGGATCACCGTTGTCGAAGAATTTCTGCACCGGCTTCGAGCGTGTTTCGACCAACCATGATCCATCGGGTTTCTGGGATT
>JBLHKE010000547.1:0-5502 GCA_047619485.1 Verrucomicrobiales bacterium
TAATCCGCCGTCCGATGCAGGAGTATATTGGAATATTCGCCAAAGCGGAGGGTGGATTTGGGCGAATTCTAAAACGATTGTTGCCGGATCAGGTAAGTCCGACAGGCTCCTAGGAATTTTCTTTTTACGTGGGGCACTTGAGGGCGCCGTTGAAGGGATCGGAGATGGAGAGAAAGGGGGGGGCTACCCGGCCATCATCGGCGACTACGCGTCGCACCCTGAGGGTTGGGGTGGCGGTAACGGCGCCAGGGATTGTGTCCTACCTGACAACCGGGTGCAAGAGCGTATCCGCTCCGGGTCAAAGGCCTGGTAGGCGGGCGACGCTGTCCCGTAAGGTCAAAATACTCAGCCGATCAACAAAACACCGGTATTTCAGCGCCAGGCGGCGACTCCAGAACCCCGATCTCAGCCGACCTCTCCGCCTGCCAACCCGGTTCTACCAGTGGAAAGTCCTCGAATGTGCGCTCCGTATCCGGTATCAGCAGTTCCATGAGTTTCATCCTCCGCCCCTGGCAGCTCTTCTTCCTGGTTCTGTCCGGGCTGGTGAACCGCAGGCAGCAGGAGATCATCGAGTTCCAGAACGCCCAGATTCGGATACTGATGGACAAGATGGGCAGCAAGCGCATCCTCCTCACCGATGACCAACGACGGGTTCTGGCCGTCAAAGCAAAGACCCTCGGTCGCAGGGCGCTGATGGAACTGACGACCATCGTGACACCCGATACGATCCTGCGTTGGCACAGACGGCTCATCAAAGCGAAATGGGACTACCGCGACCGCCGGAAGAAAGCCCCCGGACGACCGCCGATACCCGATGAGATTGTCGAGTTCGTCCTGCGCATGGCCAGGGAGAATCCGTCCCGGGGCTACGACCGGATCCAGGGAGCCCTAGCCAACCTCGGCCACGAGATCTCCGACACCACCGTTGGGAATATCCTCAGGGCGAACGGCATCGAACCGGCACCTGAAAGGCAGCGCACGACGACCTGGAAAACATTCCTCAAAGCCCACTGGGAATCGATTGCCGCCATCGACTTCACCACAGTCGAGGTATGAACCAGGAATGGCCTCATCACATTCTACATCCTCGTCGCCATGCGCCTGAACACGCGTCGGGTGGAGATTGCAGGAGTCACCACGAACCCGGACGGGGACTGGATCAGACAGATGGCGCGAAACCTGACCGACTGCCAGGGCGGGTTCCTGAATGACGCTAGCCATCTGCTCATTGACCGGGACACCAAGTTCCTGCCGCTTCGCACATACCTGAACGACATGACCGACACCGATGTCGTCCTGCTACCGCCCAGGAGTCCAAATTTGAACGCCCATCTCGAGCGCTATATGAGATCGCTGAAGTCCGAGTGTCTGGGCCGGATGATCTTCTTCGGCCGACGATCACTGGCGCGTGCTCTGAATCAGTTCGTCGCCACTACCACGGGGAGCGGAACCACCAGGCGCTGGGGAACAGGATCATCGAGGCGGGCGACGAAGTTGGAAAGAAGGTTGGTGATGTCGAGTGTCCGGAGCGCCTAGGTGGCATGTTGCGGTACTACCACCGCGAGGCGGCGTAGGGACGTCCAAGTTAGAGCGGTGCGGCGGAGATGCTGGATAGCTATGTCCTGATCCCGGCTCAACCCTATCGTCCGCCCATTTTCTACGGCCTGCAGCCTTCCCGGCAAAAGACAAGGCTATCTTCGGCTCAGATTTCGTCGTTCCCGCTCACGATTTATGCTGATCTCAAAGCCAAATCCGGTCGTCCGAGTATTTTGACCTTACGCCTAGAGCGGACGTCTGTGCCCGGCACGCAAAAACGTCGTCGCCGAAACCAGACGCGCCGCGGACGATTGCTCGTCCGCGGCGCTGCCGAACTCATGGTTTCAGCAAGGCTAGTCGAGTTCTCGCATCACGTAGTAGAACCCCTCAGCGTCAGTCGTCGTGTGGTTGAAGGTGCTAAGTCCGAAATCGCTGCGGATCGAAGTCCATCCGGATAGGTCCGATCGGCTGTAGAAGAGCGTGTAGACACTGACATCGTCGATCTCCCAGATAATGGTGTTCTGCCCGGTCACCTGGTTGCGCGTGATCGAGGCGATCGTGAACGCTGGCGGTGGCCCGACCGCCGTGCCGACGACAACATTGTCTAGGTAGAAGTGCTCGCTGTTGGACGTGTTGACCGCCGTTACCACCACGCGGATGCTGGCGATGTTGTCGGCGATCGCCCCGGCATTGGAGCTGAAGGTCGTGAACGAGCCTTCGAGGTTCTCAAGCAGGTCGAGTTCACCGTTATTGATGACGCCGTCGGCATCACCAGCGAGGGTCTTGATCGTCGTGAGGCGGGCGAATACGACGCCGTCGGTCGAGCCCTCGATATAGGCATCAAAGATATCATTTGCCTCGAAGCCGGAAGTGCTCGTCTGGAAGGATCGCAGGTCAACCGTCGCAGCCACGTCCGAGTTGTCGACATTTCGCAGGTCGATGTTACCGCTCCTGAATACGAAGCTGCCGTTGTTTACATACATCACGTTGCCAGCGCCGTTCTGGGAGTTCGGCAAGGCCAACTCGTCAGAGAGGGCGACGCCGGTCCACGGGAGGCTGTCCTCCGAACCGGCGCTGCCGTCGCCTTCGGTGTCACCCGCATCGTAGTTGTCGAAGCTGGCTTTGAACGGATCGTTGGTCGCGAGATCATCGCCGAAATCGACCACCGGCGCCTCGATCGAATAGATCTCCAGGTCGAAGCCCATGTCGGAGCTGGTGTTGTTCGCGTTGCGCAGCGTCACGCCGATCTCGACGGGGACATTGGCAGGGAGGTTGACACCCGGTGCGATACCCTCCTGCGGCGATACCTCGGTGCCATTGGCGAGCGCGAAGGCCTGCCAGTTGCTCGGGTCACCGATGAAGTTGATATCCGAGACTCGGTTGCCGTTTACGTAGATGACCGCGCCGTCATCGATGAGCCCGCGGAACCCGAGGTGTGGGATCGCGGAAGTCGGCGTGAATGTCGTGCGGAGGTAGGCCGCGTAGCGTAAGGTGGTCGGAGGCGCGAGGTCATTGGTCGCAGGATCGTCATCGATGTCACGCGCGCCCCAGATATCGGTCGCGATCGGAGCTGCATCGATCGCGCCATAGCCGAGCAGAGCCGGTGCTGGACCCTCGAACGGAGGACCGTCATAGGAAGCCGCCGTGTGCCAGGTGCTATGGAAGTCGGCGTCACCAGCGCCAAACAGCGCCGGGTCGACCGGCTGGTTCGGCAGCGGCGGATCATCGGTGTTGGCCTCGGCCGCGATCAGGTATGACCAGTCGCTGCCGGCAGGTAGCACGGTCGCGATCGGGGTGAACAGCGGCTCGGGCAGCTCACTGACAGTCACAGTCACGGTGCCAAACTCGGCACCGAGGACCGGTGCGCCGCCGCCATCTTCGCCACTTACGGCGATGTAGTAAGTAATCCCGGCGTCTACATCGAAGAACACGGTCGCACGATCGTAGAAGGTGATCCCATCGGCAGCCGATGCGACCTCGGTGAGCCCGCTGACGCTGCTCCCTGTGTAGACCGCGATCAGCGAATTGAAGGTGCTGGCTCCTGCAGTCACCTGCACGCTACCGTCGGCCACTGGTATATAAGTGTACCAGATCGATCCGACGTTAGGTCCGCTCGGGTGAGCCGGCTCACCGGCTTCCTTCGTTGCGCCAAATCCCAGTGTGACGGCGGCATCGTGGGTGCGGCCGGTCACGGTCTGAGGGAGGTCACCGACGATGTTGATCGCCGCGCTGAAATCGTCATTGTCGGGAGGAGTCGGCTCCGGTGCGATGAGCGGGCTGATCTCGATGTCCATCCCCAGATCCGAACTGCCGGATCCAGCATTGTGGAGCGAAACGCCGATCGCGACTTCAACGCCTGCCGGCAGGTTGAGGCCGGTCGCTTGGACAGTGATCGCGTCCGTTTCAGTAGCTGTCGCATTCGAAGCGAGAAGTGTCCAGATATCCTCACCAGCTGGCATGTTTGCCCGCTGAACCTCGACACCGTTCACGTAGAAAACCGCGCCATCGTCGACAATACCGGAAAACTGCAGTGCGGAGATGTCCGCGGTCGGAGTGAAGGAGGTGCGGAGATACGCCGAGTAGCGGTCACCTGTGGGGGGCTGGTCATTGCCATCACGAGAAACCCAGATGTCGGTCACCACCGGTGCACCTGTGACGGTGTCATAGCCGAGAGGAGCTTGTCCGATCTGGAAATCCGGGCCGTTGTAACCTGTGAGAGAGTGCCAGGTATCATAGAAATCGTCATCGACCGTCTCGGGATCAGTTGGCACGAAGCCGCCAGCTTCCGGGGCGTATAGTAGGTAGCCCCAGGTGCTCGCAAAAGGAACCACCGGGTCACTAGGCACCAGTTGGGCGCTGGCAGCCGGAATCATAAAGGCCGTAACCGCAATCCCTGCGGCGATCAGTTTAGCGAACGACATTTTCATAGTGTTGGATTATTGGGGGGTGGATTGATTTTATTTAACGCTTTAGAATTTACACTACTCTTTTAAAATTAATCCCCCTAACTATCAATCAATAAGGTGCACCAAACGGCGAAAAAAACACTCTCCTCGACTTGTAATCACTTGACTGTCAGATGCTCTAGAAAAAATCACCATGAAATATCTCATTCTACTGAGCCTCGCCCTGCTTCCAATCTCCGCCGCCAACGCCGCACCAGCCCCAACGTTGCACCCCCTCTAACCCCGCCCGATAGGCGTCCAGGGAGCGGTGGGGCTGAAAGGCAATTTCCTGCAATACTTCGCGATGCTGAAGGCAGCGACATCCACGGCAGGCGAACTCGTTGCCATGTGCGGACAGCTTACAAGCTATCACGGCGGCAAGCTTGGCGTGATCGAAGAATGAGCTTACGCCGACCTCCTGATCGTAGACGGCAATCCTTTGGACGATATCACCATCATTATCTCAATCTTGAAGTGGAAGCGGCGCTGTCTGTAGCCTGTGGCAGACCCTTGACGCTCAAGGAATGAAACACAGAACCATCGCGATTATTGCCGCTCTTGCCATTCTGTCGCCGGCGACTGTAAATGTTCAAAAGACCGTGTGGGTGATGTTTCGCTACGGTGACCCAACGTACATGATTTGGGGCATGGCTATCTCTACACTGATCGCGTTCTGGGCATCTCGCCGGATGCGACTCAGCTTCCGCATAGTGCTTTTAGTCGCCGCGATCCTGCCTCTTTGGATCGCAATGTACGGAGCTGCCGACTCGGGCTATCGAAGCTGGCAGGATAGTGCGAATGCGCCAGCGGAGGCGTACGCCGATACCGGACCGATCTTCTTTCTGGTCGCGGGATGGCTCCCTAGCTGGGGAATCGTCTACTTGCTGCTGCTCCTCTTCCAGCGGATCTTTCCACGCCCCCCAGTCTCGCCTCCCCCACTACCATCGAGAGCAGCTACCTAGATGAAGTCGAACGTCCGGCTACGACAGTTGCGGATACGGTTCAGCTCTGGTTTGCACGC
>JBLHKE010000548.1:0-5500 GCA_047619485.1 Verrucomicrobiales bacterium
GGATTCTCTTTTGATCAGATTGCATCATTTTTTGTGAAAAATAAAATCGGATTGCGCTCCTGATCAAGGCGCTTGGGGCGTCTCGCCCCGAGTGTTTGGTGCAACCATCACAATTCGTAGTGCACTACAGTATGGTTGCCTCGGTCGCTATCCCGTCGTTCGAAAATCACCGCGGTGCCTCGCCAGGAACTCCTGCGCCAATTCGCGGTAGGCGACGGCGCCGCTACAGGTCGGGGCGTATTCGATGATGCTCTTGCCGAACGATGGTGCCTCGCCGAGGCGAATACTTCTCGGGATGACGCTCTTGTAAACGATCTCAGGGAACACTTTGTAGACCTCTTCGACGACTTGCTTCGAGAGGTTGGTGCGGCTGTCGTGCATGGTCATGACGATGCCTTCGATTTGCACTTTTGGGTTTGCCCCACTGAGGCGAATCTGTTCTTGGACGTGGACAATTTTTGCGAGACCTTCTAAGCCGAACCACTCGCACTGGAGCGGGATGAGTAGCTCGTCTGCAGCTGCTAGGGCGGAGGTCATGAGCACGCCTAGCGATGGCGGGCAGTCCATGAAGACAAAGTCGTAGGCAGGCTCGTCGTAGAGCGGTGCGAGGATCTCTTGTAGGCGTGAGAGGTGGTTGTCGCCCTGCGCGAGCTCGATCTCGGCTCCGGCGAGTTCCATCTCTGCCGGGATGATGTGCAGGTTCTCGATGTGGGTCTGCTGGATCTTCGACTCGAGTGGCGCTTCGCCGATCAACACCTCGTAGAGAGAGTCGCCATCCTCGGGCTCGACCCCGAGGCCGCTGGTCGCGTTTGCCTGTGGATCGAGATCAATCAACAACACCCGCACCTTCCCCAGCTCGGCGAGGCAGGTGGAAAGATTGATGGCGGTGGTCGTTTTTCCGACTCCTCCTTTCTGATTAGCGATGGCGACGATCTTCATGGTTTCCCCACATTGGCTGGGGACACTAGAGAACCTTAGTTTATCTCCCGGATCAATGAAATATCGACCGAGGCTGAATTTCGCTGGAAATTAGGTGCGAGCTGCGGTGTGGTGGCCTCCAAATCCCGATGAATGTCTTAGAGTTTTCGCTAGCGATCCCCGACCTGTGGCAGCAGGAGGCGATTCGGGCATTGCAAGATGGACGGGATGTTGTGGTCGATGCGCCGACTGGCGCAGGCAAGACCTGGGTGTTCGAGTTGTTTGTGAAAGAGTGGCGCGGACGGGAACGGCAGGCAATTTACACGGTGCCGACGCGCGCCTTGGCGAATGACAAGTGGTCCGAGTGGAAATCGAAGGGCTGGGACGTCGGGATCGCGACGGGTGACTTGGCTGAAAACCTTGAGGCACCAGTGATTGTGGCAACGTTAGAGACACAGCGCGAACGCTTGCTGATGGGCAACGGGCCAGCGATGCTGGTGGTGGACGAATACCAGATGATGGGGGATCGCAAGCGCGGTCTCAATTATGAGGTGGCGATCGCACTCGCTCCGCCGGAGACTCAGCTCCTGCTTCTGAGTGGTAGTGTGGCGAACCCGGTCGAGATCACCGAGTGGTTGCGCGGGCTCGGGCGTCGGGTGCAGTTCGTGCAAGAGACGGTGCGACCGGTGCCGCTTGACGAGATGCCGGTGGAGATGCTACCGAAAGTGCCCTCGCACTTGAAGGCGATCTTGGTGCGCTCCGCAGCGGGGGCGTTGCTGGGCGAGCTGACTCCACTGCTGCTATTCGCTCCGCAGCGGGGGGCTGCCGAGAAGTTGGCAAAGAAGATCGCCGCTGCGCTGCCGCAAGACGATCCGGTCGAACTGCCCGAAGCTGCACAGCGAGCGGTGGGCAAGCAGATGATGAACCTGCTGAAATCGCGTGTGGCCTACCACCACAGCGGGCTGAGTTATGCGGCGCGTGCTGGGGTCATCGAACCGCTGGCGAAGGCCGGGCAGCTACGGGTGATCGTGGCCACCACGGGATTGGCTGCCGGGATCAACTTCTCAGTGCGCTCGGTTTTGATCTCTGATATCTATTACAACGACGGCCCCTATTTGCGCGAACTCGAGTCCGATGAACTTCTACAGATGTTCGGGCGGGCAGGGCGGCGCGGTTTGGACGACCAGGGGTTCGTGCTGACGACGCAGAAGAGCCCGCGTATCATGGATGGCGTGGCGAAACGGCTCATCCGCGTGAACGAGATCGACTGGCCGACTCTGATCCGGATCATGGGTCGGGCGGTGCGCGCTGGCGAGGAACCGCTGCCGGCTGCGGTGAAATTTTGTAGCCAACTGTTTTCCAAACAGAAAATCCGTATAGGGATCGAAGCGGATGCTGGCGAATCGGATCCTGTCCGAGCAAAGAGCCCCTTGAATTTCGGTCCACATCGGGATGAGGTGATGGATGGAACGGGGCGTTGGGCACCACCGGGTAGCTTCGAGCGCGGGCGGCGGAGCCTTGCGGGCTGTTGGGTTTTCGTCAAAGATCGATGGCGGCCGGCGCTGCGATCGGCGACGCTGGTGGACGAGCTGGGGCGGGGGAATCTGGTGAAATTTCCGCGTGAGGCTGGGCGTGGTTTTTTCTACGGCAAAGAGTTCGGGGTGGGGAACTTCATCGGCGACGTGGTTCGATTGACGGTGGCGATGCGCAAGTCGCTGAGCTTGCCAAAGTCTGAGGCGGACATGACGCGGCAGGAGTTCGACGAGCGGGTTCTGCCGATCCTGCGCGAACGTCAGGAGCTGGGCGAGGTGAGTGGAACCAAGCGCCGGGGCGATCGCCTCGTGGCGCAGGTCGAGTTCGGCGACCATCAGATGGAAGTGACGATCGATGCCAATGGCAAGGCGTTGATTGATCCACCGTCGCGGCGAGTCGCAGTGGAGGTCGAGACGGGTTATGAGGGATTCGAGCCGCCGGCGGGGTCGGCTGCGTTCGCGTGGCGACAGCTGGGGCTCGTCGATTCTGGTGGGAAGCCGACTCGCCGTGGTCAGGTGTTTGCGCGTTTCAATGGTGGCGAAGGTTTGATGGTGGCGGCGGCATTGGAAGATGCGAGTTACCCGCTTGATGAGCTGATCTGGCACCTTGGGAACTTACGCGGCGGCTACCGATTTGCCGATGAGGGTGATGGCGGCGGGAGCGTCCGCCTCGGAAGCTGCGCGCGATCTCTCTTTGGCATGGTCGACCACCCTGGCTACCTCGAACTCGGCCTGTGTCCAAACTATGGTGAAGGAACTGCCGAGGCGATCCAAGACGTGCTGGCGAATGGGAGGAAGGTGGCGGATCTGACGACGGTCGAGTTGCGTGCTGGCGATATTGAGCGGGCGATCGTGGAATGGTTGAGTCTGTTGCGCCACGTGGTGCACGCGCGGGAGCTTCAATGGGGGCGGTGGGTGGCACTGCAGCGGGCCTGCGGGAAATACCTGAATCTCTACGCGGGGGATGAGCGTAGGAACAGCGTCGGGGCACTACCACAAACGACCCTCAATCGGCGGGTCAGGCAGCGCTTCGGCTTCAGAGATTTTCAATCATGAGCGCCTCAATCGTTTGGTTTCGTCAAGACTTGCGCCTCTCCGACCACCCGGCGCTTGCCGCTGCGATTCGGCGGGGAGAGCCCGTCGTGCCAGTGTATTTGTGGGCACCGGCTGAGGAAGGCGATTGGAAACCTGGTGGCGCGACACGCTGGTGGTTGCATCATGCGCTTGCAGATCTCGACAAGCAACTGCGCGAACTTGGGTCACGCTTGCTGATCCGCGAGTGTGACAGCAGTTTGGCGGCGCTGCGCGAGTTGGTCGAAGAGTGTGGGGCGGACGGTGTCTACTGGAATCGGCGTTATGAACCGGCGGTGATCGAACGCGACAAGAAGATCAAATCCGAGCTGCGTGAGACCGGGTTGGAGGTGAAGAGTTTTAACTCGGGGATGTTGTTCGAGCCGCACGAGATCGCGAACAAATCAGGCAAGCCATTCCAGGTGTTCACGCCGATGTGGAAACACTACCAGACCTTGGAGATGCCGCAGGTGGTCGACGTCGATCTAGCCGAACTCAAGTCACCGAAGAAGTGGCCGGGTGGCAGTAAGCTGGAAGACTTGGCTCTGTTACCTAGCATTGTTTGGGATGGCGGATTCTACGAGGCCTGGGATCCGACCCGCGCTGCGATGATCGATCGCTTGGATAGCATGCGCGATGACGGGCGCGCGAAGGCCTACCTCGACGATCGCGACACTCCATCGCTCGATGGTACATCAGCGCTGTCGCCATTTTTACACAGCGGTCAGGTCGGCGTGCGCGAGGCCTGGTGGAAACTGGGAGAAGGGAGTGCGATCGATCGCGGGTTGCGCCGCCAGTTGATCTGGAGAGAATTCGCCCACCACCTCTTGTTCCATTTCCCGGTGACACCGCTCAAACCGCTGCGACCCGAGTTCGAGATGTTCCCATGGAAGGAGGACGCTGCGGCGCTCTCTCGCTGGCAACGTGGTGAGACCGGCTACCCGATCGTCGATGCCGGGATGCGCCAGTTGTGGCACACTGGCTGGATGCACAACCGGGTGCGGATGATTGTCGGATCGCTACTGGTGAAACACCTCTTGGTCCACTGGCTCGAGGGGGCGAAGTGGTTCTGGGACACGCTGGTCGACGCAGATCTGGCTAATAACACACTGGGGTGGCAGTGGATCGGCGGCTGCGGGGCAGATGCCGCGCCGTATTTCCGAATTTTCAATCCGATGACTCAAGGCGAAAAGTTCGACACCGATGCCGCTTACGTGCGGCAGTGGGTGCCTGAACTCAAACGCCTACCGGACAAGTTCATCCACCGTCCGTGGGAGATGGGCGAGCTGGAGCTGTCGGGTTTGGGTGTTGTGTTAGGACTGGACTACCCGCTACCGGTGATCGGACACACGGAGGGGCGACAGCAGGCGCTCGATGCGTTCGCGATCTTGAAGGCGCGTCGTCAGCAGGCATAAAAAAAAACGGCCAACTCCGAAGAGTTGACCGTCGTGAATTTGATAGGAATAGAATACCTGCTTAGGCGGGTTTCTTCTTATCCTTCTTTTTCTCGCCGAAGCTGGAGACGCCATACTGGCTGCCTTTGAAGGCTGTCTCGGCATCTTTCTTCTCCATGTCTTCGCCCTTTTTCATGGTCACGGTAGCGACCTTGGTAGTTGGGTTGAACTCGACTTTCTTAACACCGGAAACCTTCTTGAGCGCCGCACGGACGCGAGGGGGACAACCGACTTTTCATGTCGCGCCAGAAACGCCTACGCTGTAGGTTTTGGCTGCTTTCTTATCTTCTTTCTTGTCGGCTGCTGCGCTCGTCGTAACGAAGGCGAACAGCGACACTGCTAGGATGCACAGAGTGCTAGTTAATGTTTTCATACGGAGTAAGACTAACGTCCTAAAAATTTATTCCAAGCGATACCACAAAAGTTACGGGATCGTCATACGGAGCCGGTAGAAGTAGCTCTGAACTAGGCGGCTGAGGGAGTTGTTCAGTGTTGTGTTTACTGTTGACTGTGAATCACTTATGG
>JBLHKE010000549.1:0-5491 GCA_047619485.1 Verrucomicrobiales bacterium
AGATTTTTAGTTTCGTTAGGATCGCTGACGACGTTGTAAGCTTCCCACGCCCCAGCTTGCTTCTTCCCCTTGAGCCCGGTGCGCAAGACGACGTGGTCGCCGAAGCGCACGGCTACCTGTCCACCATACTCTGGGTAGACCCACACCATCGGGTTGCGCTCTGCCTGCTTTCCTGTGGCGAGGATACTCGGCGCAAAACTGATGCCGTCGAGACCCGCTGGTGTTTTCACGCCGGTGAGATCGCAGATGGTCGGGAACCAGTCCGGGAAGTAGGACGGGAAGTCGTTGGTGCTGGCTGGTTCTACCTTGCCCGGCCAGCGGACGATGCAGGGGACGCGCAGGCCGCCCTCGTGCACGCTGCCTTTGTAACCCTTGAGCCCGGCGAGGCTATTGAAGAAGGCGGCGTCGACCCCGCCGATCCCGAAGACCTTGTCGCCACCTGACGGGTGAGTGGTGCCGTTGTCGCTGGTGAAGATGACGATGGTGTTGTCGGCGATCCCCTTTTTCTCGATCGCGTCCAAAACGGCACCGACGTGTTGGTCGAGGTGGGTGATCATGGCGGCGTAGCCGGCGCGCGGGCGCGGGTGGGGGATGTAGCCGCACTGGCCGCGGTACGGGCGGTCGTCCCAATCGGGCGGGTAGCTCTCGACGAGTTTCTTCGGTGGGTGCATCGACACGTGTGGCTCGATGAAGGGCAGGTAGAGGAAGAACGGTTTGTCGCCGTTGGCGCTCTGGTTGAGCCACTTGAGGGCGTCGGCTCGGATCAGGTCGGACGAGTATTGTTCAGCGAAGTAATCCTCCATCTTCACTTCGCCTTTGGGCTTCTTCGAGTGCCCCGAGATCGGGTTTTTGTTGATGACGATTTCCTTGTCATCGTCCCACAGCGCTCTGGGGAAGAACGAGTGAGCGACCGCCTGGCAGTTGTAGCCGAAGAAATGGTCGAAGCCCTGCTTGTTCGGGTCGCCCGTCGACCCCACCGGACCAAGTCCCCATTTGCCCATCGCGGCGGTGGTGTAGCCGGCGGCTTTGAAGGTTTCTGCTAGTGTAAGGGCATTGCTGGTGATGGGGTGCTGACCCTCCTTGAACTCGGGGAATGTCCGCTTGGCCTGAAGGTTGCCGCGGATCTGGGCGTTGCCGAGGTGTTTGCCGGTCATCAGCACGCAGCGGGCAGGCGCGCAGACTGGAGCCCCGGAGTAGTGGCGGGTGAATCGCACGCCTTGGCTGGCGAGGCGATCAATGTTCGGGGTGCGGATCTTTTTCTGCCCGTAGCAGCCGAGTTCGCCCCAGCCGAGATCGTCCGCTAGAATAAAGACAAGGTTAGGTTTCTCCGCCGCTGGCGCAGAGCTGAGCGGTAGCAGGGCAATCAGAAAAAGGGGCAAAAATCGTCTCATGCTGAACTAACTAACGTGGAACCCTGTATTTACTAGAATTCCTTCGTGGAAAAATATTTCACGATTGTGAAATTTCTGGATTGCAGAGACAGTGAAAAAAGTTTAAAAACAATCCCTCAATACATCAAAAAAATTCACTAATATAAATATTTGTCCCCTCTAACGATGAGAAAACGTCCCTTATTTAGTCTCGTAGCAGGCTTTTTCACGGCTGTTGCGATTTCCAGTAGCCACGCTCAGCAAATTGTTGAAGGAGAGGAACTGATCCCGAGTGGTAGCATCTGGGAATACCTGCTCTACTCGACCAATGATGGTGGTACGCTTACTGCGGCCGATCCGGGTACGGTCGACGACGATTTCCACACCACTTGGCAGACCAGTGCTGATTACGATGGCCCCGGGTTTCTCTCAGGCGGAGCGCCACTCGGCTACGAGGCTGCCGCTGCGGACGATTTGGGCATCGTCACCGACGTCTGGAACGCGCGTGATGGCAATGTGCAACCACCCTCAGGACAACGTTATACGGTCTACTTCCGGCAGGGGTTCCAACCAATCGAGGATGTGACGATGCTACGCATCTCGGGCATCACCGATGATGGTGCCATTATTTACCTCAATGGGGTAAGGATCGCCGATACTGGGAACTTCGCTGAAGGCGCGGAGGATGCGTGGGATTTGGTCACCACTGGAACCGGTAGCGAGACCGCTCCTGTAACCGTGGATGTGCCGCTAGACGCGACACTCCCGATGGGGACGGATGTTGAGATTGCGGTTTCCCTGCACAACCAATCTCCAACCAGCTCTGACGTGGGAATGAACTTCCGCGTAGTTGCGACCAACTTGCAGCTCCCAACTCCTCCGCCGAATGACAACTTCGCCGACGCGATCGAGATCGACAACACTGCCTTGCCAGTGACCGTCACCGGCCGTGTCCACGACGACCTGCCTGATCCGCGTGGCCCGTCTGCAACGCTCGAGCCAAATGAGCCGCAGCACCCGAGCGGCTCGAACCAGGCGTCCGTCTGGTACAGCTTCACACCGACCGAATCCGGCCCCCTGCAGTTGACCGCTGCCGCGAGCAGTCTGGCTTCCTTGATCGCCGTCTACACCGGGACGGCAGTGGACGATCTGACTCTCGTCGCGGCTGCGGCGGATGACGTTCCTTTCTATCAGCGCGCGGTCGTTTTCATCGATGCGGTTGCCGGCACGACCTACCACATTGCAATCAGTGCTGAGGACGATGGTAGCGAGCCAGTCGACGGCGAAGACTTTGGCACGGCACGGTTGACGATCAGCGTCCCAACGCCTCTGTTCACCGAGATTAGCACCTTGCTTCCGGCGGGCAGCGACTGGCGCTACCTCTTGGCTGCCCAAGAGAATACCGACGATCCTCCGCTACCGAACCAGCCGTTCGACCCTGCGACGCTCGACCCTGACTTCCACACTACGTGGCAGACGGCGGCTGGCTACAATGGTCCAGACTTCTCGGATCCGGTACCTGCACTGCTCGGTTACGGAGTGATTCTCGCCGATCCTGTCATCACTGACATCTGGGGTGCACGCGACACCGATGGTGATCCTGAGACCGATGATCTGGTTCCGCCAACCGGCCTGCGCTACGCCGCTTACTTCCGCACGACGTTCACGCCTACTGGTGCGGTCGAGCATCTCGGTTTCCGTGGCCTCATCGACGATGGCGCAGAAATCTACATCGACGGTGTGCGTGTTAGCATGATCAATTACTTCGAAGTCGACGGGAATTGGCAGGGCGGAGCCGCGACGGCTGCCGGCACCGAGGATCGTCCACAGGAAAGCGTTGCGCTCAATGTGAACCTGCCGGCTAACGTCGAGGTTGAGATCGCGGTAGCGATGCACAACAATGCCCCGACGAGTTCCGACATGGGCTTTGATCTCGAGGTCTACTCGATCGCCGACCCGATGCTTGATTACGGCAAAGATCTCTCCGTCAGCGACCCACTCGTCGCAGGCTTCGACAGCGCCGCCGCAGCCTCGATGTCGGGTCTCGGCGATGGCGGTCCCGAAGACAGCCTGGCTTGGACATCGACCTCCGGCACGACCGAGGCCGAGTCCGGCCTGCCGAACCCGCCAACACCAGCAACTGGCAACGCGCTCTATGTGAACAACGGCCGGATCGATTTTGTCAGCGGCAACGTAGATCTCGCCGGCATGGATAACTCCCAGGTGGTGGCCACCATCGACTTCCGTGCCTTCGAAAACAGTGATGGGTCGAACTTCGAGACGGCAGACAACATCCAGGCCTTCATTGAGATCTCGCTCGATACTGTGAACTTCGTTCGCCTCGCGGACATCCTCCCAGTGCGGATCGGTGGGGGTGAGGATCCGGATGATCTGAAGGTGCTCGAGCTAGATGGAGGAACCTACACGACCTTCCGCTCGAATGCGGGTGTCATCCCGGTCGATGCCAGGACGATGAGGGTGGTGATCGCTGGAGTGAACAACTCAAACAGTGAGCACTTCTTCGTCGACAACGTCCGCATCGGAACCGACCTCGGCCCACCGCCGGCCTTCAATGCCTTCATCTCGCGCGACCAGGGTACTGGTCAGAACACGATCACCTGGGACTCCGATGGTGTGAGCACTTACACGGTGTTCTACAGCGTCACTGATATTGCCGGCTGGACGCAGATTCGGACGGGTTCTGGGATCAGCAGCTTCATCCACACGCCACCGACAACGGATGGCGAGGGCTTCTACCGCGTAGAGAAAGCCAACTAGGGGAAACACAAACCACTAGTCTAAACATTCGACCGCGGCGTTTCTGTTTTCGGGAGGATCCACTTTTGCGTGGCTTGATGAGCAGACCGTCCTAGGGTTCGTAATGTCATTACTCTTGTGGATCCCCATCGGGCTCGGTTCCCTCGCCGTCCTCATCGGACTCTACGATGTGCTGCAGAAGCGCGACACGATCCTACGCAACTTCCCGCTCATCGGGCGGGTACGGCATTTACTACAACGGCTCGGACCACCCCTGCGCCAGTACATCGTCAGCCGCAATGACGAGGAGCGCCCGTTCAGCCGCGACGAGAGGCGTTGGGTGTACTCCTCCGCCGAGCAGGGGAACAGCTACTTCGGATTCGGCACCGACAACGATATCGAACTGGAGCCAAACTACATATTGATCAAGCATCGCGCCTTCCCGCTCGATGCGCCGCTGGTTGGCGGCGATGGCTACGATCCCGACTACCGGATCCCCTGTGCGAAGGTGCTCGGCGGTTCCCGTGGGAGGGAGAAGGCGTTCCGCCCGAAATCGGTGGTCAATGTTTCCGCGATGAGTTTCGGATCGCTGGGCGGGCGGGCGATCGAGGCCCTGAACCGTGGCTGTGAGATCGCGGGTTGCCTGCAAAACACCGGCGAGGGCGGTGTCTCGGTGCATCACCTGCATGGGGCAGAGCTGGTTTTGCAACTCGGCACCGCCTACTTTGGATCGCGGGACGAAGAAGGAAATTTCTCGATGGAGAAACTGCTCGAGACGGTCGGCAAGTATCCGCAGATCAAGGCGATCGAGATCAAGTTGAGCCAGGGGGCGAAACCGGCGATGGGCGGGCTCCTGCTGGGGGCGAAAGTGACCGCCGAGATCGCGGCGGCACGCGGGATTCCGGAAGGGGTCGATTGCGCCAGCCCGGCCCGGCACCGCGCTTTCTCGGATGCGGATAGCTTGCTCGATTTCGTCGAACTCATCGCTGCGGAGACCGGCTTGCCGGTAGGACTCAAATCGGCGGTGGGTGAACTGGAATTTTGGAGCGATCTGGCGGACGGGATGGTGGATGGCGAGCGCGGGCTGGACTTCATCACGATCGATGGTGGCGAAGGTGGCACCGGCGCCGGTCCGCTGGTATTTGCCGATCACGTTTCGCTACCATTCAAGATCGGGTTCGCCCGCGTCTATTCGATCTTTGCCGAGCGCGGGCTGACCGAGCAGATCGTCTGGATAGGCTCCGCCAAGCTCGGACTGCCGGAGAAGGCGTTCCTCGCATTCGCGATGGGCTGCGACATGGTCGCGGTCGCGCGTGAGGCGATGTTGTCGATCGGTTGTATCCAGGCACAGGAATGTCATAGCG
>JBLHKE010000550.1:0-5482 GCA_047619485.1 Verrucomicrobiales bacterium
GGGCTCAACTCAGCCAAAGGGAGCCTCCGCAGACTTCTCCCGAAGAAGCCCTTAGGGCTTGTCAGTAAATAACTCCTACAATCTGCTGGTTATTTTGGCCATCACCCGCGTTCGCTTCCAACTCAAATAGCCCGCTATAATCGCTGAAATCTGCCTTGGTGCTGGCTAAAATTCCTGCGCATCTTTGTATGACTTATTTCCTGACAAGCCCTTAGCAAGACGTCACGCGACAAAACTCCAGCTTCCGTCTCACGCTGAATCGGGGATGGATCATTCCAGCACCTCTAGCGCCAATGAAGACTCAAGGGGACAGTTTCCTTAAGCAATTACTATTGCCGATCGTGGCAGATGTTGGGACTTCAGGAGTGCCGAGTCAAATAGGATAGAGAATGGATATGCCGACAGGTTCGCTGCTTGAATTCTCCAACAATGGATTGACTGCGTGTTGAAAATTTGCTACAGAAATTGGAGGTAGAAGGGATCCTGCCCCACGGTTCCTTCCCGAACCCTGAAATCCGAGCCAATTGCTGACCGGAGAGTAGGAGTTGTGAAAGAAAGATATCTTGGCGATGAAAAAGGAGATTTCTAGCAACCAGTTCGAGCAGACGCCGATGGCCTTCATCGAGTGGGATTTGCAATTTAGGGTGAGCCGGTGGAATCTTGCGGCTCAAATGGTTTTCGGTTTCAGCGCTAAGGAGGCTGTCGGGCAACACGCCTCGTTCATCGTTCCGGAAAAATATCGCGACCACGTGGACCAGGTGTGGGCGGCTCTGTCAAAGAACTCTGGTGGCGAACGGAGCACCAATGAGAACGTGACTAAGGAAGGCCGTCCGATCCTCTGCGAGTGGTACAACACAGTGCTAATCGACGAGCAGGGGGCGGTTACTGGCGTCGCTTCAATCGTCATGGATTTCACCGAGCGCCAGCAGGTGCGCCAATTGCTGGCCTGGGAAAAAAGCGCGCTCGAGCTAGTCAGCAGCCCGGTGTCGCTGCACTATTTGCTGGATCGGTTGGCCGAGGGGCTCGAACAACAGTTGGAGGGCGCATTCTGTTCGATCTTGCTGCTCGATGACGATGGCGTCCACCTGCGTCACGGCGCTGCCCCGAGCCTGCCGGATGCCTACAACCGTCTGATTGACGGCGTCGCGATCGGTCCGAGTGTTGGCTCGTGCGGTACGGCTGCGCACGAGAACCGCCAGGTCATCGTCACGGACATCGAGACCGACCCACTCTGGGTCGACTACCAAGAGTTGGCGCTCGGGCACGATCTGCGCGCCTGCTGGTCGACCCCGATCCACGACAGTCACGGCAAGATCTTGGGTACGTTTGCCATCTATAGCCGGGAGCCACGTCATCCGGTAGCGGCCGAGTTCGAGCTGATCGCGCGGGCGACTTACATCACCGGCATCGCCATCGAGCGCAAGAACACGGAGGAGGCGATGCGCGAGAGTGAGGAGAAATACCGCGCGCTCTTTGAGAATGCCGGTGATGCGATTTTCCTCATGCAGGGCGAGCAGTTCATCGATTGCAACGCCCGCACTTTGGAGGTGTTCGGCTGCGAGAGCCGCGATCAGATCGTCGGGCATCCGCCTTATGAGTTTTCACCACGCGTGCAGCCTGACGGCCGCGACTCTCTGGAGTCCGCGATGGATAAGATCAGCGGAGCCGTCTCCGGCGAGCGCCAGTTTTTCGAGTGGATGCATACGAAGCTAGATGGCACACTCTTTCCCGCGGAAGTGAGTTTGATCACGGTGGAAGTAAGGGGCAGGAAGTTGCTACAGGCTGTCGTGCGTGACATCAGCAAGCGGCGGCAGGCGGAAAACGAAATCTTGCAGCTCAACGCCGACCTCGAGCGGCGGGTCGAGCAGCGCACCAGCGAGCTGTTGGCCGCCAACAAGGAGCTCGAGGCCTTCAGCTATTCTGTCTCACACGACCTGCGGGCACCACTGCGCGCAGTCGATGGTTTCTCGCGCATTGTGGTGAAAGATTATTCTGAGAAGCTCGGTGAAGAAGGGGAGCGGATGCTCGGATTCGTCCGCAGTGGTGCCCAGCAGATGGGGCGGCTGATCGACGACTTGCTCGCCTTTTCCCGGCTTGGCCGCCACGCTCTAAACTTGGCTCCGATCGACATGCATGAGATGGCGCAGTCGATCTTCGACGAGCAGGCTTCCCTCGAGCCCGAGCGCAAATTGGCATTCGATCTCCACGCGCTACCAGAGGCGCACGGAACGCCGCCGATGATCCGGCAGGTGTGGGTGAACCTGATCAGCAACGCGATCAAATTTACGAAAGAACGCGAGCTCGGCGAGATCGAGGTCGGCGTGCAGGAAGGTGGTGAAGCCGCGCCAACGTATTTCGTCAAGGACAACGGTGCCGGTTTCGACATGCGGTACTCTGACAAACTCTTTGGCGTCTTCCAACGCCTGCACTCGATGGAGGAGTTCGAAGGCACCGGTGTCGGGCTCGCCCTTGTCCAGCGCATCGTGCAGCGACACGGCGGGCGCGTGTGGGCGGAAGCCGAGGTCGATCGTGGCGCCACGTTTTTCTTCACTCTCTCAACCAACGAACAATGAGCAGCCCTCGCGATATTCTCCTTGTCGAAGACAACCGCGATGGAGGCGGAGCCGACTCTAGGGACGCCAAGTATTGATGTAAACAGGAAAGGATCTGCGGAGTAATCCGACGGAGCCGAGGTGTGTGTTCTGTATGAACGCATCTCGTCAATCATCTCCTCGTTTGCCACTCCCTACGAACAAAGACAAAACAACGCATACTATGGGTAGCCTCCGCCTGCTTGGGGTCGCCGCTCTGATCGCTTTCGCCTCCGCGCCTCAGGCCACCGCCCAATTCACCCCCGGTGAGGGCGGCGCGATTCCGAACCTCCCGGAGCTTCAGGAACCCGGCAGCTCCATTACCAGCCTGTGGGTGTCCCAGACGGACAGGGAAAACTATAGTTTCAGTTCCGGGAACGAGCCGATTTTGGATTTCAAATTCCACACGCCAGCTAGCTACGGTGCCACCGAATTCGATCTCCAGAAATCCCTAGATGGCATCGCCGGTTGGGAAACGCTGCATGTCACTTCCAGCGTGAATCAGGACAACTTCAGCTTCAATCCGGGCGGAACTTTCTTTTTCCGCCTGCTGGTTCACGGAGGGGCGCGCGATGGGCAGGTTTCGAATGTGGTGGAGGGGCAGATCTCCCTGTTTCCCACCCAGTTCTCCGGTTGGGGAGGAGGGACCAACTGGATGCCCGATGCGCCCATGGCTCCTTGGGTCGGGCACGGTCTGACTGCCTATTTCAACTCCAGAAATCTCAGTGACGCCAGCCCGGTAACCGGTGGTATCAGTTTCCAGTGGTATCGCAACCATCCGCAAACCGGTGCGATGGAACCGATCCCGGGAGCCACCCAGAACACCTACACCACCACTGAGGATGACTTGGGCGGGTTCCGACTGGTCTGCCGCGGCACTGGCGATGGCCTCATTGTCGGCGGCTATGCACAAGTGATGATGGACGCACCCGTGGTGATGTTTAACCAGACCGAGGCCTCTGCCGTTACCCGCAGCGGATTCACGCTGAACTTATACAAAAGTGTTGCCTCGTTGACCGCCGGAGATCTTAAACTCTCCTATTGGGATGGCTTGTCTGAGGTGGAACTCCCGGTCACGGCGGTCACCGCCCATGTTGGCAACGCGGTATTCGACATCGACGTCGACGTCCCGGTCTCGGTTACAGATGCCACACTGAGCAACAGCTCCGGCGTCTGGAAAATCGGTTCCCAGTTCGGAGAAGGCGACTGGGTTCACCTGCAGCAGGATCTTATGATCACCTTCCCCGCTGTGGGTGGCACGACCTTTGAGGATTGGGCGGATGAATCCGCCATCCCGGCGGATCGGCGCGGGCCGCTGGATCGGAACGGTCCGTTGATGGTGCAAAATTTGATGGCATATGCGATGGGCTTGAATCCGATGAGCGTCACACAGGAAGACATGCCTGAAACCGCCACCGTGGATCCGGTGGCGGGAACGATTCACCTCATCTACCGGCGCGCCAAAAACCTCAGTGACGCGACACTCACACCGAAGATATCGACCGATCTGAAACTGTGGTCGGGGGTCAATATCGTCGCGGAGACGATCCTTGAGGATGGCGGGGACTGGGAAAAGGTCGACGCTACCATCGAGTTCACCCCCGGAACGGCGGCCTTCTTTAATTTCGTCGCCGTGCAGGCACCGTAGTTCCTTAACGTCTCACCAGCTTCGGAATCGTTACTCCCACCATGCAATTTTTGGTCACGGGGAGCTTAGCCATTAAGGAAGCTAGATGAGGGTTCCGGAGCGACGGCCTTCGATGCGATCGGCTTCCGGCGGAATGCAATCATCACTGGAGGGATCCGCAGCGCCGGACAGCACGGCGGACCTGACACCGGGAGGCGCACACTGGGGGACGCCAGATGTTGACGACGTGGCCTGGTATAGCGGCACCACCGGCGTCGGCTACGAGCGCTCGAGTAGCGGGACGTCCTACACGAGTTTGATAGGCGCGGAGAGCAACTCTGCGATCTACAACCGGCGCACCTCTGCCCTGATCCGCATCCCGTTCGAAGTCGTCCAAGCTTACAGATATTCCTCGCTGAAGCTTCGCATGAAGTATGACGACGGCTATGTCGCCTATCTCAATGGTGTCGGGATCGCCCGCCGCAATGCCCCCGCGGGCGCACCGCTCTGGAATTCTTCGGCCAACGGAAGCCATGATGATCGTGCCGCCATCGTCTTTGCGGATGTCGATGTTAGTGCCAACCTAGCTGGATTAAGATCTGGGACGAACATCCTTGACATCCACGGGCTAAACACAGATCTCACCAGTTCGGATTTTCTCATCCTCCCCGAACTTGTTGCCGACGTCTCGGGCGCCCACATCGTCTACATCGAATGGGCTGCCGCCGAGGGGCTCAGCGGGGCAGATGCTCTTCCTGAATTTGATTTCGATCGTGACGGGAAAAGCAACCTCTTCGAGTACGCCTTCGCCTCGAGCCCGACTACCCCCGATCCCAACGAAGCCATGGCGATGATATCTGCCGATGGGCAGCACGTCGAATTGAGTTACCGCCGGCGCGCCGACTTCGTCGAGCGCGGTATCCGCTACCAGACGCAGCTATCTTTGGATCTAGGTGGCTGGGTCGAAGCCGACGCTTCCGTCATCGACAGTTCCCCCGCGCCTGGCGGGGCAGAGATTGTCCGGGTCAGCATCCCGATGCCCGCCGGAGGAGCCAGCATTGCCTACGTGAGGATGATCGCGTGGCTCGATGCCTCCTAAGATTGAGTCTGCGACGCACCCGGGCTAGACGTTGGAGCGGGACTCTACCACGTCGCCGTCTTTATTGCATTGCTAGGAGCCTGTCGGACTTAGAGGATTCGAGCAAAACGTTTTAGAATTCCGATCCAGATCCGTTTGCTGGGGAGGATTTAAATGGATTTAATG
>JBLHKE010000551.1:0-5475 GCA_047619485.1 Verrucomicrobiales bacterium
AAAGGCAAGACCTTCCGCATCTCCAACATGGGTGACGAGACCGAGGAGACCATCGCCTCGATGCTCGCAGCCCTCGACGACACCCTGCCTAAAGTCTAACACTACCACATTACCCAGTGACCAAACCGCACTTCCATTTCATCGGCATCTGTGGCACAGCCATGGGATCCGTCGCCGCCGCAATGAAGCAGGCGGGCTACACGATCACCGGATCCGACGCCGGTATCTACCCGCCGATGTCGACCTTCCTTGAGGGTCAGGGCATCGGATTGATGTCAGGCTTCAGACCCGAGAACATCCCAGATGGCGCGGATACGATCATCGTCGGCAATGCAATCAGCCGCGGCAACCCAGAACTGGAATACGTTCTGGAAACGAAGCGCCACTACACCTCGCTCCCGGAAGTCTTGAAGCACCACTTCCTCCAGGACCAGCGCAACCTCGTCGTCACCGGCACCCACGGCAAAACCACGACGTCGTCGTTGCTGACCTGGATCCTCGAATCCGCCGGGAAGAACCCCAGCCACATGATCGGCGGTATCCCACGAAACCTTGGTCAGGGCGCGCGCTTCACCGATTCGGAATTCACCGTCCTCGAAGGTGACGAGTACGACACCGCCTATTTCGACAAGCGCTCCAAGTTCCACCACTACCTCCCCGAGGTCGTCATCGCCAACAACATCGAGTTCGATCACGCCGACATTTTCAACAACATCGACGAGATCAAGCTAAGCTTCCGGCGCCTGCTAAACCTCGTCCCGCGCAACGGGCAGGTGTTCATCAACGCCGACGACCCGAACTGCGTCGACGTCGCCGAGAATTGCCCAGCCCCAGTCACCACGGTCGGGTTCGCAGAGGACGCCCAAAACCGGGTCGAGATCATCGAGTATCGACCGGGCGAAACCGAGTTCAAACTCAACAAGGAGACCTACATCCTGAAGATGGATGGCGAGTACAATGTGCGCAATGCCGCCATGGCGATCAGCGCCGCGCTGTTCGTCGGGCTCAAGCCAGACGAGATCCGCACCGGTATCGATACCTTCGAGGGCATCGCCCGCCGCCAGGACGTGCGTGGCGAAGTGAACGGCATCAAGGTCGTCGATGACTTCGGTCACCACCCGACGGCCATCAAAGGCGCCATTGCTGGATTTCGCCAGCGCTTCCCGGGCGCCCGTCTATGGGCATTGTTCGAACCGCGCTCCAACACCACCAAACGCAAAGTCTCGCAAGACACGCTCCCAGCGGCCTTCACCGACGCCGATGGTGTTTTCATCAGCGCCATCAACCAGCCAGAGAAAGTCCCCGAACATGACCGCCTCGACCCACAGAAAGTCATCGCGGACATCCGCGCTTCCGGAGTCAAAGAAGCGCACTACGAGCCCGACGCAGACGCCATCGTCGCCAAGCTGACACCATTGGCCAAACCTGGCGATATCATCATCGTGTTCAGCAACGGCGGTTTCGACGGCATCCACGACAAGTTACTCGCCGCCCTGTAGCGGTGGCCGTCTCGCCCCCCCCAAGTGGACGAGCGCAACCTGAGCAGCAGATTGTCACTGATGAACGCGGAAAAAAATTACCTCACCACCCACCGCGCACACGACTACAAAGATCTCATTCGCCGCTGGCGCAGACTCACCAGGCCAAGCGGGTTGCGAATCAGGCCATTCACGACCCAAGCAGGCCACGAGGTTTTCTACCTATCTCCGCGCAAACCGAGACCCGGAAAGTCCATCTACCTGAGCGCCGGGATCCATGGCGATGAACCGGCCTCCCCAGCCGGCCTACTCCACTGGGCCGAGAACAACCCGCAGCATCTAAAGGAACTCGACCTCCTCATCTTCCCCTGCCTCAATCCCTGGGGCTTGATCAACAACGTCCGCACCAATCAGCGTGGACGCGACCTCAACCGCGATTTTCAAAACAATCGCCTACCATTTGTCCGCGCCTGGCGCGCCGTCGTTGAGAACCAGCACTTCGATCTAGCGCTCAACCTCCATGAGGACTACGACGCCCAAGGCGTCTACATCTATGAGCTGAAGCAACGGCCTCCCTTTCGGGCAGAAGAAATCCTCTCAGCCGTCCGACGCATCATCCCGTCAGATCAGCGCCGCAAGATCGACACCAGCACCGCCAAAGGAGGCGTCATCCGGCGCCGCTTTACGATTCGAGACTTCGACGATTTCGGGCTTCCTGAGGCGCTCTATCTCCACTTCCATCATTCCGACGCGACCCTAACCATTGAGACCCCGTCGGCCTATTCGCTATTCTCGCGGATGCAGGCTCAATCAGCAGCCATCAAGGCGGCCATCGCTGCGATCTAGGGTTCGGTAAGCCGAATTCTTCTTTCGCAAAACGACAACAACCGCCGCACCAAGCTGGAAACACGACTCGTTCAACTCCGCGCAGGCACACCATATCACCAGCATAAATATTTATGCGTCTGTTAGTGTTGATAGAATTACTAATAGAAATAGCTTGACTTTCTAATTGACCTGTGTTAAACCTGTGCAGCGAAAAAACGCTACAAACCAATGTCTTCAATAAGAAACTCCAACATCCAACCCAAAGCCGCCGCCCCGAAGCAGCGTCGCTCGATGGTCTATTTGACCACGACCGATCATGCCTCCGTATGTGCCCCGGCTTGGGAAGATCGGAGAAGTTTCCTTAAACTCATCAATAAGGGATGTCTACGGTTCACGTAACAGATAGTTAAAACTTATCGTTCACGTGAACCCTGCTCTCCGAAAGGAAGCAGGGTTTTTTATTACCCTAAACCCCTCATCATCAATCGATTCTAAAGCAAAAGAATCTCCGTTAATCTGCAAAACCTATGGTTAACACCAATTTCAAAACTACATAGCTTGATAGAAAACGACCCGCACCCAGCTGTAACTGGATGCGGGCCTGAGAAAGCAAACTCCACGGAACGAAGAGTTCACTCGGTGTAAGAACCAGTAGTATAACTCAAGATGTTCGGAGGTCAATCGGGTCGCAAGACCCAATGATCCCCTGCGTCCTCGTCCGAAAAGTTTTGCCTCTCAGATCTAAGCGCCCTGAGAGGCTTCCCACTGGGAGGTGTGCCTGAAACACCGAAACGTCCGTCGAGAAAACCTGCGGCTACCATCCTAACCGGATCGGTAACGGTGTTCGTTCTTAGGCATTTCCGGATACTTATTGTGGATTCGAAACGCTGAAAAAACCATCGCTGACGAGGCGAAGAACGCCTGGCTATCTGAAGATAGTCGGCGATCTCCAACGAAGTCAGAGAAGATTTTTCAAGTTCCGAGCCGCATGAGGAATTCGGAGATGTCTTATATGGAAAAACACAAAACAAACGAAGAACGGCCCGCCCGTGGCTGGATAGCATATCCGCAACGGCAAACCTGATCACTCCCTCCGATACTAACATCGCGAACCGTCCGCATGGACAAGTTCGCAATTTATAAAACCACAGGAGTGTTGCTGATGATCAAAACGCCAACGCATCCAATCGCGATGCCAGCCTGGGCGGTGCCGTTCTTTTTCTCTGCCTAGCGGCAGGGTAAAAAGTGGGAAGGTGAAAAGTAAAAGGTTCAGAACGGCAGTCGCAGACTGCCTCAAAAAACTTTTCACCTTTAACCTTTCCACCTTTTACCCGATCGCAGATCGGCAGAAACGCAGGCCGAGCAGCCTCGACCTAGGCCTCATAAGCCAAGTGACCCGGAGCATCACCGGGGCCTGCGTCCACCTTCCTAACATAGATAGAACGCGGCGAGATCGAAGAGTCGAGAGCAGTGTCTTGGAAACACTGAGAAGCAGGTGCGAGTCCTGCCGCCGCGACCATTTCCATGAAGGCGCTGATCCGGCTAGCGGCTTGTAAACCCGCCGTCACAAAACGTGTCGGAAGTTGGCGAGTGGAGCATTACCACCAGCGCCTACCAATTCACTATCAGGGATGTAAGGCGGGCAATCCAGCCGCCGATGGCATCCTCGGTAAAATCGCCTGTGTTGAAACAGTATCATGTCTGCCTGTTAAGCAGAAGTTCGAGGGGCGGAACCTCGCGGGCGAGCCAATTTTATCTAGCATTTGGCAACGGATGTACAACCTACGGAGGCTCGCAAAGCTGGCGTGCTTATCGGTCTTGAAAACCGTGATGACTCTTGCAGTCGTGGGAGTTCGACCCTCTCAGCCTCCGCCATTCAAGCTGGCTCCAAATGAGAAATGCAAAATCCAAAATGACAAATATTCCCCGTCCTATAGCTCAATAGCAGAGCACCCGGTTGATAACCGGAAGACCCAGGAGCGTTACCTGGTGGGACGACCATTTCCAAAAAAACACGACCGAGAATCAATGGCTACTTAGCTCACGTAGGAGAGCACCTGCTTGAAAGACAGGATGGCCGGGTGCAACTCCCGAGTAGCTGCCATTTTCGAACCATCAAGAGCCTCATTGTTGTAATAGTAGCAAAGCTGTCTGTCGAATAGCAAGAGTCGGAGCATAACCGGCATGAGGCGCCAATTTCTATTTCGATGTCCGCGTGGTGTAGCAGGTACATACCTCTCTGCGAAGGAGGAGGATCAGGTGCGAGTCCTGGCGCGGATACCATTTATCTAATCAACAATTCCTCGAAGCATTAAAGTGATGCAGCGGTCTTTTAAACCGCAGAACAGGGCGCGATACCCTGCGGGGAAACCACTTCCATTTAGCATTCCTCATTTAGAGCATTTATCATTTGGCCTCGAGCCACCCCAGGAGCGGAGCCGTTGATCGAGAGACGCTGGCCATGGTGTAATCAGTAAGCATTCAACCCTGTGAAGGTTGCGGAACGGGTGCAAATCCCGTTGGCCGGCCCAGCTCGACCGGATGGCATCGCCACATGATAAATGGCAAATTCTAGATGAGATATGCAACTGGTCTCTGACCGAGCAATTGAACGGAGCGGTCTGCAAAACCGCATTTGGTGGGAGAGTTACCCACAGAGACCTCCATTTTCACAAGTGCCATTCGTCCAACAGACAAGACGCCTGTCTTCCAAACAGGAGAAGCCGGGGCAGCACCGGCATGGCGCTCCACTTTCCTACAGAATGCCAGCGTGGCAGACAAGTGCGCCGACCTTGTAAGTCGGAACATGCGGGTGCGACCCCTGTCGCTGGCTCCAATATTCAATGCCCACGTAGCCCAACAGTAGAGGCCGCACGTCGAGAGCGTGTCCAGTGCAGGTGCGAATCCTGCCGTGGGTACCAATTCCATCCCACACGGAGCACGCCGGCACAAAATGAAAGGCCTTCCTGTCGTGCGTGGCTTCGTGTGGGATCTTTTCATGGAAAATCGCAAAGCGATGATTCCGCGCCACAGGCGCACTTTCGCACCGTTCACACTCGTGGGTGCAAAGTGTAAGAGCGCAATTGTGACGCCGCCGAACGGGGGCTTAGTTCAAAAGTAGAACGCCTGCTTTACATACAGGATACGGGGGAGCATTACCTCCAGCCCC
>JBLHKE010000552.1:0-5465 GCA_047619485.1 Verrucomicrobiales bacterium
CCGCGAAGGCTATTTCGTCGGTCGACGCGGCGTCGAAAACTATCCTGCTTTCAATCTGTTCTCGCTGAGTTTTGTCATGGCCAACCAGCCGCACGACAGCCCGCGCTTCGCCGAGGCGGTGGAGGGTCTTTTCGAGTCGATGGACATCGCGAACCACGCAGTAGTCGACCGCTCGAACCCGACCATCGCCAACGATCTTGAGGTGCGCGAATCGGAGGGCGACGCCGATACCCTGCGCGCCGTCACCAATACTTGGAAGGCACCGTTCAACGCGGAGGGATTCTTTCTCGTCCTTGGCGATTTTCTGGTGAAGAAGGGCGACCGCAAGGCTGCTGAAATCGTCTACAAGAACGCCCAGTTCAAGCAGACTTACCAGGCGTGGCCTTACCGTCACCTACTCGAGAAACGGCTTAAAGAAATCGATCAGAATGTCGCGAGATTCCGGGATTTCAACCCGACGCCGGAGGCGCTGATGGAAGACGGCGTGGTCGACCGGACAGTTATATTTAATACCTACGGCTGCGCCATCTGCCACCAGGCCAAATAGCCGCGGCAATCTTGGGCAAAGACTAGACAAAGTTTGCCAACACCTTGAAATCGATCTCGCGACCGAGAAACTCCAAATGCGATGATTTCACCCGCCGAATGTAATCCTATTTTGCGCTAGGGTTAGGATCCGAGGCGGGAATCACCTTAGTTTTCAGGATGAGGTCATGTTTGCCGACGTTTTTGACGATCTCCCGTCCGGCGACCACCAAGCCGAGGTTGGTGTATTTACCCTCGTTGTGGGGTCGCATGAGGTGGGTGATGGCAATGTGATGGCTGCCGGTGTCCTTGCCGTAGTCGCCAATCCCGAAGCTGTGTTCGACCTTCGGGATACGGGTGAACTCCGATAGGATGCGGTAGCCGAAGTTCCCCTGCGGGCCCGCTTGGATGACGTGGTTGGGGACAACGCGATAGAGATGTAGCCCATCGAAGCGCCCGGCCTCGGCGTGGATGATGAGATTCTGGGCACCCAGCGGTGCCTGTTCGGCGTCGAGTTGGATCACGATGTCACCCAGGTCTGTGGTCATCACCAGGTGCGGGTGGCGACCGTAATTTTCCAGCAGCGCCCAATCAACTTCAAGCACCGGGGCGTAGTCGAGGCCACCGTGGTTGACCGGCTTGTCCAACCCGTCCTCGTGCAACGAGAGCGCACCTCTGGCGGCGAGGCGGATGATAGCTTCGGGGTGCCCCATCGCCTCTTTGATGATCGGCAGCGCCGAGGGTTGGCGGGTGGCGCCCAGCAACTGCACACAGGCGGCGGCGGTGGTGAGGTCTTCGGCAGCGAGCACCGCAGCGTAATAGCGAGCCAGCCACTCGGCGCTTGCCTTGGAGGCAAAGCGGTCGCCCACACTGGCTGCCATCTCGAACAGGGTCTCGCTGCGGACTCTGATGTCGGGCACCTCGTCCAGAAAGCGCTCGAACATGTCGAAATCCTCGGCGGCTTCGCTGTGGGCGAGGCGTGCTGCGAGGTAGCTGCCGGTGAGGGTATTGACCTGTGGGTTAGGACTAGCGATTAGCGCGTCGAGATGGCTCGAAATTTTGCTCAAAGCGATGTCCGGCGCAGCGCTAATCACATTGATAAGTGCGATTTGATCGGTGACGGAGACCTTGGCGATCTCCTGTTCGACGAACTCTTTCTCGCCGCGCCTCCAAAGCATTCCCCACAGGTGTGGTTCGCATCCTGGGCGCACCAAAGCGGCGGTCAGCGCGGCTTTGATGGAAGTGATATCGGTGGCATCGAGGTGTTCACAGGCCGACAAGATTTCAGCCGCGGTATCGGCAACATGGAAATGTGGGTCGCAGCAGGAGACGATCAGGTGGCGGCGTGATTTCGCATCCGTCGTGAAATGTTTGAGCCCTTCGACGGCGACGCTGCGGGCGCGCACACTTTTGCCGTGGCGTGACCAGTTTAGTAGAAGCTCCACATCAGCGGGTCGGGCACGCGCTGCGACGTAGCGCAGCAGGTAGGGGGCAGCGATGTCGTCGTAGGGGGCGGAGCGGACTCGGGCAGACAATTTCTCCACCAGTTTCGGCACCGCCGTCTTGCGTCGGGTGAGGGTATAGAAAAAGTAGGCGGCATGTTCGCGCACCTCGGGATTACCGTGTTCGAGCAGCGGTAGTATCCGCTCGATCCCAGCCGGTGAAACGATGTCCCGTTGCAGGTAGTAAATCGCGCACAGGGTGGTGGCGACTTCCAAGTCAGAAAAGTCGCTAGCGAGGATTTTTTCGTAGTGATCACGGTCGCCCTGGAACCCCAAAGCGCCGAGCAGCATGGCGCGCACGTCAGCATCGGTTTCGTTCTTCAGTTGCTCAAAGAGCGCGGCGGAAGGGGCGCCCTCTGTCTGTCGCAGGGCAAAGGCAGCATCGATACGAACGCGCGGGTCCGAGTCATCGAGGAGCTTGACCAATCCCGGGATGTTTTCTGGATCCTGAACCGAGCCGGCGGCGAAGGCAGCACGCGCTCGGACGAGTCGATCGCTGTGGGCAAAATACTTCTCGAGTGCTTTCGCGTCGCGGGCACCCTGTGCCGCCACCACCTCCTGTAGATCGGGACGTCCGAGCAGGCCGTCGGGGTGGCGCAACGACCAAGATTGATTCTGGAGCGTGGGTGGTGCAGCGGGCGTGGTCGCGATGGAAGCGAACAGCAAAGCGGCGGATAGCAGGTGCGCGATTCTCATGGAAGTTTGGTCGTCTTGCTCGGAATGTCCTAGTGCCTTTTTAGGTGGGGCATGAGCGTCTGCCAGAACGTCGATTGAATCAATACGAGATCGGAGCAAACTGGGCTTCAGACTACCGTTTCAGCTTCTCGAGCACCTCGATCGTCTTTAAACTCGACGTGCATGTCCTCACCTCCTTGTAGCTGCAATCCGCTGCGTCCAATGCTCTCTCGCCGCCGCAACCGGTAGAACAAATTCAGTTGAACTGACGAAATAAACATGTTATTTGTTTCTTGTATTAAAAGACCTGTAATTTAAATGATGTCATTTACTTCATGGCTAACAAGAAGTTCACGCACGATTATCCATCACGAAACCATGAAGAGCACCGCTATCGCCCTCGCCGCCTATGGCGGCTTCCTCATTCTCATCGGCCTCGCCGGCTACCTTTCTAATCCTGAGAAAGCCAAAACCGCACTCATCTCTGGTGGGACTTTCGGTCTCCTCAACATTGGCCTCGGCTGGCTCGCTTTGCGCGGCTGGAGCCGTGCTGCACCAATCGCGCTTGGAGTTGCCGTGTTCCTCGGGCTTGTCTTCACATGGCGTTCGATCATGAGTTGGACGGCTGTCGCAGGTGGCCAGTCTGAAAAATTGGTCGCGGCCGCGCTGATCTCTTCGATGCTTGTCGCAACGATTGGAGTCGCCGTGTGGCTTGTCACAGCGAGACGTCGATCCGACACCGCTAAGAGCAAGCCGGATCCATTGGCTTCTGCCTGAGGTAGGTCGGAGCCGAGCTGATCCAACCCGGAAGTGCTCGGGCCAGGGAAAGCGATTTCTTCTTAATCCTTCCCTTGTGCAACCTTCCCCAGGGGATGTGGTTCACCCCTTTTCCATGTCCAGCGTAGCCGCGGCGAACGCCCGACCGATCAGAGCCATGGTCTTGGCACAGCCGAGGTAGTGGTAGCCCGCGTTGGATGCGCCGCGCTTCCACATGGCTTCCTTCTCGGGGCCAATCCGCTTAGCTCGATACTCCTTCATAAAGGCCTTGATCTCTTCACTGCTCATCGCCGTGTCATCTCCTTCTAGGTATTTGTTCAGCAGCGTGTCGCCAATCGGGTTCTTCCTGACGTGGAACGGCTGACCTTTTTTCAGATAGTAGGCCGCCTTTTTGACCGCGCCCATTTCGTCCGCGAGCACCGACAGGGGCTCGTCCCAATATGGCGCGGTCTCCACCGCGATGACATTGCCTTTGAACTCAGGCAGCGCGGCGGGCACCGCCATGGCTTGTCTGAAATAGTTGGGTTCATCCCGAATACCGCCAACGCCCATCACGCCGATGACAAATGGCATCTCGGGCGCGGAAAGATCCTTGCGTACATCGCGAATGAACTGAGTCATCAGCTCGGAGTAGAGGTCATACCCGCCCGGATTCCTTCGCTCCGGGTAGGTGTTTCCATCGACCATGTCGTTCCAACCCTGGAACCACGCGAAACCGGCGATCTCGTAGCCCAGCTTGGCGTTGTAATCAGGGTAGACACGCTTGACGTCCTTCAGCACTTTTGCAACGTGCTCCACCATGAGATGGTAGTAGCGCCCGGTGGCTTTCGCCTTGTCGGCTTGAACCTCTACAAGGTTCTTGCCCTTCTTCTTGAGGCTCTCCAAATGGGTTTCGCTGAACTCGTATGGCCCGGCGCTCGGCGGACGGAAGTCGGTATGCAGACTCTTGCCGCCCCACGCCGTCTTGATGATCAGGATGGGCCCGTCATACGCCTTTTCCATTGCGAGGCCGAAGGTGAACTCCGGCCCGATCTTGCCACCGTCTTCGGTGGGATCGCTGCGGCTCCCATACCCGGCGGTGAGCTTGCCTAACCCTTCGCCCAGCGTGCCCTTCTCGGGGGATCCGGTCAGATAGGAAATCCACACCCGTTCGCAGACGCGCGGCTTGCCGTCCGAACTGCGCATCTCCTTCAACAATGGCGCGGTGGCCGGGTCGTCGCCGATGTAATCGAAGGTCTCGATCTTTGCGTGTCCCTCCATATTGGATTGTCCTGCTAGGATGTAGACCTTCAGGGGTTTGCTCTCAGCCGCGACATTGAGAGCGATTCCACCTATTGCCAAGGCGGCAAGAGTCGATACGATTTTGGATTTATTGATCATTCTATTGGGAACGGTAGCGATCTTTGCTACCACTGAGAAGTTGCTTTTTAGGGAAGGGCATTTGCCGTTGAGAGAAGAGTTGGGCGTCAGCGGCAAGACCATCCAGCTGGCCTTGCAGTTGCTCGAGAAAAACAGTCTGCTGGTAGGTGACATGGTCCTGAAAAATCCGCTCCTGCAGTTCGTACAATTCATGGAAGGGAATCGGCGACCCGCGCCGTGGCGCAGGGCGTTGTTCGAATAACCCCGGTTTATAAGTGCCGGCCGGCCAGCGATGATTACCGCCAACATTGTCCGCCCAACGACTCTCCTTAGGCTGCGGCAGGTTCTCGGCCGACGTGATACGACACACGCGCGGCCGCCAGCAAGTCACCCTCGTAAGTGGCATCCACGAACATCGCTGCCTTGAAAATTTCTCCCGTCTCCATGCTGGCGGACACCAGTCGTCCATCCTTAACAACTACCAACTCCAGGCAGCGCTAGAAATGAACCGCCTCGGCGAGCATCTTCAGATAGAGTGATTCGCCTTCCGAGGGACGAGAATCACCGATCTTTTCGATACGGGTATAGAATTCTTCCACCACTGAGCCCTGCGCGCTACGGGGCAAA
>JBLHKE010000553.1:0-5461 GCA_047619485.1 Verrucomicrobiales bacterium
TGTTGGCCTGGTGTGTGGGAATGGTGGTCGTGTTAGGATTTCTATATTTCCGCAGTGGCAAGCCGAACGATGCGGACGATGGCGTCGAGCTGAGCTTGCGCGGCTGCCGGCTGCGTCCGGAGGCGGCCATGATGAAGCGTATCTTACGGGTCGGGTTTCCGCAGGGGCTCGAGATGTTAGGAATGTGGACGATCAATTCGATCTCCCTCGGTTTTGTCGCCGGGCTCGCGCAGAGGGGCGCGCTCGGTGCCCACTGGATCGCGATCCGGGTCGAGTCGATGAGTTTCCTTCCGGGGCTGGCGATCGGTACTGCTGGAGCGGCGCTGACGGGTCAGTATCTAGGGGCAAAGAACCCGGAAATGGCGAAGAAAGCGGTGCGCATGTGCTGGCGCTACGCGGTGGTGTTGATGTCGCTGATGGGCGTGCTGTTCTTGCTCATCCCGGGGATGCTGGTCGGCCTGATCGTGCCGGGTGACGGTGAGGATGCCAAGTTGTTGATCGGGCTGGCGGCGCCGCTGGTGTTCTTGTGCGGCGTGTTCCAACCGATGCTGGCGACCTGCATGGTATTGAAACAATCGCTGCGGGGTGCGGGTGCGACACGCATGGTGATGATGTGGTCCTTCAGTTCGATGATCTTTTTTCGGGGAATCATGGTTCCGGTGGCCGTGACCTTCTTTGGTGCCGGGCTCTACGGTATCTGGATAATCATGTTCGCCGACGTCGTGCTGCAGGCGCTTATCTTTGCGCGCTTGCACTTCAAGGGTGATTGGGTGAAGACCGAAGTCTAACTACGACGGCTGGTTCCGCATGAAATCCGCGACTTGAAAAAAGAACGCGTGGAGCTTTTCGCGGATGTCTGCGGGAATCTCGGTGTCCTCCATGGCGGCGTCCATCAGTCCTACCCATCGGTCGCGTTCGGGCTCGCCAATGGTGAAGCCGACGTGGCGCATGCGGAGCCTCGGATGGCCTCGTTCTTGGATGTAGGTGTCGGGGCCGCCGAAGCGGAAGATGAGAAAGTCGCGCAACCGTTTTTCTGAACCGGCGAGGTCTTCGGCGGGGTACATCGGACCGATAAGATCGTCACCCGGAATGCGTCGGTAGAAGGCGGCGACCATATTGGCAATCCCCTCATCACCGAGTTTTTGGTAGACCTCCTCCACGGCTATTGTTGTCCGGATTGGCCTGCGATCGGCCGCGATTGAATCGTGATGGAGCCGTCGTTCATCGATGCCGTCTGGATGGAGTCGTAGAGATCCTTGTTCTCGTCGGTCTTGTATGGGTCGAGTAGATCATCTTGTGCGATCCGTTCGACGAAGCCGGGCTCGACCTCTTTTCCGGCGGCCTTGATATCGATGAGTCGTAGGAAGAGGCGACCAGGACTCACCTCGAGTTTCATGGTGATGGTACCGTTGAGGTAGCGGCGTGGTTTCCAAGGCGGGAAACGGTTGAGCGGCATGGACGTTCGCCCGGTGATGAATTCCGGGGAGATCTCGTCAAAGTAGATCATGTCGCGGATCTCGATGAGCGAGGTCTCGTTGTGCACCAGGAGGTTGAGGTCGCGGGTGCTGAGTTCGAGGGTGGCGGGTTGCTTGGCGCGGATGGTTTCCTTGAAGGTGTCCAATTTTTTGCGGAGGGCGGTCACCTCGTCGGCGGTGCCGGAATCGTCGGGCAGTTTGACGGCCTCCTCGTCAGTGAATTTGACGATGTCTTTGTCCTGCAAGGAGCCGACGTAGAGGAACGCGGTGATGATCCCGACGAAGAAGACTATCATGAAGATGAAAATGATGCAGCCAGCGCCTGGCGAATAGCGCGGATCGTCCCGCTGCTGGTGCTTGGGGTCGTTCTCGGTGGCTGAGTCGGGTGTTGTGGTCTCCTCGGACATTGTTTCGGGCTGGAGTATAGGGTGGAGTTGGGGATTGGAAATTCGAATTTTTCGGCTTGGCGACTGATCTGGTAGGCGGTCGAATTAGGGACTGGTGATGGACCCCGGTGGTTACCGCTTTGTCGACTACATGAAGGTGGGGGTGCTGTTGCGATCGTGATTATGTTGAGGGTGTTGCCCGCGCTGGCTCGGCACTTCCGGGCGGGTCAGGGCTCGGAAATAGTGGGATTCTTTGGGGGCTGAGGCAGATCGGATTTGCGGTGCTGGTGGGGGCGGGTAGAATCCGCGATGGCTCGGATTCTTGCAGCCCTCTCTGGAGGGGTCGACAGTGCCGTGGCTGCTGCGCTTCTCGTGCGTGACGGCCACGAGGTGGTAGGCGCGTACATGAAGAACTGGATCAACGAGGAGAACATCATCGGGGATTGTCCGTGGGAGCAGGATATTGTGGATGCGCGGGCGGTGGCAGAGTCGCTGGGGATCGAGTTCCGGGTTGTGAATCTGATGAAGGAATACCGCGAGCGGGTCGTTTCCTACCTGCTGGACGGCTACCGCGCCGGCGTGACGCCGAACCCGGATGTGATGTGCAATCGCGAGATGAAGTTTGGTGTGTTTCTCGACTACGCATTGGAGGAGGGGTTCGAGTCGGTGGCGACCGGTCACTATGCGCGCACGAAGGTGCGGGAAGATGGTTCGGTCGATCTGTTGCGGGGGGCGGATCCGAACAAAGACCAGTCGTATTTTCTAGCGCTGATGGATCAGCGGCAGGTGTCGCGGGCGCTGTTTCCGATCGGCGAGATTCTGAAACCACAGGTGCGCGAACTGGCGCGGGAGTTCGGATTGCCAAATGCGGAGAAGAAGGATTCGCAGGGGATCTGTTTTATCGGCGAGGTGAAAATGTCTGATTTCCTGCGCACCTTTGTCGATGATCGGCCGGGTGATATCGTCGGCCTAGACGGGAAGAAGCTGGGCGAGCACCGCGGGCTGCATCTCTACACGCTCGGGCAGCGCCGAGGCGTCGGGGTGCCGTCGAATACCTTCGGCGAGGCCTATGTTGTGGTGGCGAAGCGTGGTGAGACCAACGAGTTGGTGGTGGCCTTCGACAAGCCGGAGACACCGATGCTGTATGCGACTCGCTGCCACGTCGGCACGATCTCCTACGCGAATGACATCCCGGATGGGAATGCCGCGTGGCGTGCCCAGCCGCGCTACCGCTCAGAAGCTTCGTTGATCACGTTCGCGCCGGATGACGAGGATGGAGCTGAGATCGTTTTCGAGCGCCCGCGGCGCGCGCTCACCCCTGGGCAAATCTGCGCGTTCTATGAGGGCGATCGTTTGATCGGAGGAGGGTTTTTCACTGAGATCTACCACGACTAGAGGCCTTGAGGGTAGCGCTACGGCGCTTCGCGTTGCTTTCCCTAAATGCGCGCTAGGAATTCGCTCCGCCGCCGCCGGGTGTCTCGATTCTCAGGCGGTCTCCGGCTTGAACTTCTATTTTGGTGCTCGGCGGGAGCTCGCATTCCTCTCCATTTCTCCGCGTTAGAATCTGTCGGCCGGGTTTTCCGGGGGACGCCCCGTTCAAGCCAAAGGGGGCGAGTTTCCGGTGTTGGGTGAGGAGTGACACGGTGAGCGCTCTTAGGAATTCGAATTCCCGCACGACGCCGTTGCCACCGTTGTGGATCCCCGCGCCACCACTGTTCTCCCGGATGCTGAATTGCACGAGCTTGACTGGGTAGCGGGATTCTAGGATCTCGGGATCGGTGATCGCCGTGTTGGTCATGTGGGTGTGGATCGCGTCGGTGCCGTGGTGGTCGACGCCTGCGCCACTGCCGCCTGCAATCGTTTCGTAGTAACCGAAAGTCTCGTCACCGAAGATGAAATTATTCATCGTCCCCTGGCTGCATGCTTGGATACCAAGCGCCTTGATCAGGGTGTCGACGAGGCGTTGGCTGGTCTCAACATTGCCGCCGACCACCGCGGGGCATCGTTCTGGGATTTGCGAGAATTTCGGGTTGAGGAAGCATTCGGGAAGGGTGATTTTTATGTCTGTTAGTATTCCCTCATTGAGCGGGAGGTCGATCTGGAGGTAGAGTCGCAAGACGTAGAGGACTGCGGAGCGGACGATTGCCGGGGTCGCGTTAAGGTTGCCCGGGTGGATGCGGGGAGAGGTGCCGGTGAAGTCGATCTCGCCGGGACGGATTGCGACGCGGATGATGGAGCCGTCGTCGAGTGATTCTTCAGCGGTGGCTGTTGGGAGTTGTTGTAGCTTCGGGACGTTGGAGTGTCGGAGGATTTCTGCCATGTGGGCGGTCACCTTCTCAGCGGGGAGAGATTCGAGGGCTGCCACGGCGCGGAGGTTGGCCGCAGCTTGGGCGCGCAGGTCGGCTAGGTTGTCGCTGAGGTTTCGGGTGGGGTAGTTGGCTGCAGTGAAAATTTGAGCGATGCTATCGAAATCGGCCGAACCTGATCTGAACAGGTAGGTCGGAGGGATGACGGTGCCTTCTTCAGCCAAATTCGCTGCGTCAGCGGGCATCGAGCCCGGAGAGATGCCGCCGATTTCGGCATGGTGTGCCCGGTTCGCTACGTAGCCGATGAGAGTCTCTCCCATGTAGATCGGGCTGATGAGGGTGATGTCCGGGAGGTGGGAGCCACCGAAGGCAGGATGGTTGGTAACCAGCATGTCTCCTGGCAAGAGCGGGTGCGCTGCTGTCGCCATTCTGACGCAGACACCAAGGGCACCGAGGTGCACCGGAATGTGCGGCGCACTCATGACGAGCTTGCCTTCGGCGTCGAGCAGGGCGCAGGAAAAATCTGCACGTTCTTTGATGTTGGTCGAAACAGCGGTGCGCTGGAGCAGGGTTCCCATCTCCTCGACGATCGAGTGGAATCGGTGACGGTAGAGTTCGGCCTGGATGGCGGTTGCGCCGGACAGCTCGGTCGCTGCCGCGGCCTCGCGGGTGAGGAGTTGGCTGCCCCTGGTCCCAGTGGCGCTCGTCCAGCCATCGGAAATGACGAGGGTGCTGTAGGGATCCGCCACGGCCGTTGCTGTGGAGAAGCTCTCGGTTTCGATCGGGGGGGCTGGGGTGCTGGCGATCACCCGCAGGCTGACGAGTTCGAGTTGCTTATCAACTGGGGGAGGGTAGCCAAACAGCGTTTCAAACTGATCGGCGAAGGCGGACGCGGGGTCGCCGGCGATGTCAATCTGCAGCGGCGTGTCTTGGCCGGTGAGACGGATTTCGGCGATTTGGCGTTTCACCACGAGTTCGGGGCTGCCAGTGGTCGCCTCGGTGATGAGTTCGTTGAGGATGGGCTGGAACTCACCTAGTGGTTGGAGGACTTGCCGCTGGGCGATGTGCTCGGCTTCCGAATGGTGGATGCCGAGGGCGCTGAGGAGGCCTGCATCGGCTGGGATCAGAATGTCGGTGATGCCAAGTTTTTCTGCAACGGCGCAAGCATGCTGGGGGCCAGCTCCGCCAAAGGCGACGAGCGTGTGTTCGGCCGGGTCGTAGCCTTCCCTGAGTGAAATTTTGCGGATCGCGTCGGCCATGCGTTCGTTTGCGATTTCGCGCAGCCCTTCCAGTA
>JBLHKE010000554.1:0-5443 GCA_047619485.1 Verrucomicrobiales bacterium
GGCACCTCCGGAAACCTGCTGTGGAAATGGGGCGCAGAGAAAATTCCCGCTGGCGAGGCGATAAACGCTAAGCTATCTGGTGATAGTGGGCGCTTTAGCAACGAAGACAGCTGGGATTTTATCAAGCGCCAGCCCGCATGAGGTTTTCGGAGGTGCCCTCAAGGATCTTCGCGGAATTTCCACACGGAAAACCGGATCGTGCGAGGGGTTGGTCGGCTGAGATCCGAGTGAGAACCTGTCCTTCTGGTGCTGAAACACCTGTGTTTTTAGGTCCGGCTGAGTATTTTGGCCTGACGGGATGAAGGTCTCAATGGAACCGAGGCCGAGACGGCGACTGAACCTGAAACGTCAGCAGTAGCGGCGCCACGCTAGCTTCTTCTCCTCGCACGCATCACTGCACTGATGTCTTTTTCCTCCCCAGGGAAAGTTGCAGCACAGCGGCGCTCGTCCATCGGCTGACCGCCCCAGATCGTCGACGTCTCGCCAATATGCTGGGAGAGGCTCGGTGTGTGCAGCCAGAATGAGACCCCTGCCTCAATGCACCAGCTCCCGACGATGACATCGGTATCTATCTCGCCCTTGTTGGGTCCACGGGAGCGATGGTTGATCACCCTCGGGTACCCGACGAACAGCCGTGCGGCAGCGTTCGGAAACACGTAGGCTAGCGATCCCCACGACCAGTGCTTACCGAGCTTAAAGAAACCACTTTTCTTCCTTTCTGGCTCCTCGTGGCTCGGCGTGTAGAGCGAGACGACGCCGAGCCGATTCTCCGGCCAGAGCGTGCGCTCTAGGTAGCGGCGCAAGCCTTTAGAAAATACCACGTCGTCCTCGCACAGCAGATACGCATCGGCGTGCGGATCCACCATCATCATCTCCGTCATTGCGAGCACGTAGTTGGGCCAGGCGCCTAACTTTCTCGCCCGCTGGGTCAAGCGGCTGTCCGGAAACCGGGCAGGCATTCGACTGCCGGGCTCGGCGAAGACCTGTGGGCTTGACCAGCCAGCATTTTTCATGCTGCGCAATGTTCGCCCCAGAGTCCAGCGCGCGCGCGGCGCGGTAACGATGCCCGCCGACCAGGTCTTGACCCCGCCAACTTTCAGTGGCTGGTCGTAGTCGACGCAACGCCGGCAATCGACGATCGTCGTATCTTCGTGGAGTTCGTGTTGGCAGGAGAAGACCTTGCGCACGACGTTGCCGCGGCAATCAATGCATGGCCGCTCACCGATTTTTTCACCGAGGTGGTAGCACAATCCCGTGTAGGGAAACCGATGAATCATCGGCTTCGGCTCCGGGCATAGGGCGAGCCGCTGGAGCTGAGGGATCGCCCAGGCCTGTAGCTGCTGTGCAGCGACAGGGGTGCACCCCCGGACACCCCCGCGCTGCATTATATTCTGCGTCAGTCCGATGATCCTAGAGGCGACTGTCGGGTTGAGGACCTTCGGTGTCGGCTCAGCGGTTCGACAACAGAGCGCACAGACCCCCTCCTTGACTCTTACCTGGTCGAGGCAGTCGCGGTTTCGGACGCCGGAGATTCGCTCGACCAGATCGCAGTCTGCCGACTCGACTCCCTCCTCGACACTAATATTCGAACGCCACCGACAGGCTTTGTAGTCTCGCTGAGCTTCACCCTCTAATGGATTATGAATTACTAGGGACACAGCAACTGTAGTAGTAGTAATCTTGATCGATTCCGTAGAGCGCATCCAAAAAGATCTTATCACTCGAGCTAATATCTACGATTTGAGAAGATCCTGAGGTGTGGCTGGATGCACAGCTTCCCATGCCCGCGAGATCTACCCGAGAGAGAGTCGAAGTCGCCGAGCAATATCGATAGAGGCAGTAGCCGGACGTCGAACAGTTCGGTGCAGACCCTGATGGAGGCACGTTCGGCCCCCCAGATGGGCTACCCGCGAAGGGCCAGGTGGGCGGATCGATCGTCGTTGAACCCACCGCGAATTTGGCACGCCCCCCCGCGGCTTTTTTCGCTCTAGGCTTGCTGCTGGAAGATTTCTTTTTTGTGGTTTTTTTAGCCATGGTACCGTGATTTTCGTTTGTGTTTATGGTTTGCTTAGCGTCGCCAGAGTCACGACTGATTATCTCGGAAGGGTTTTTGCGACGCGGAAAGACGACACGACGCCCGTATCGTGGATGAGGTTTTTTTCGGCTCGTTGTTTGATGTCTAGAAGGTTCGACATCTGCTGCATCGCGGTGCCGCGCCAAACGTAGCCCGCCTCCGTCCCGTCGCCGGCGTGACAGATTTGGAGAGCGAGGCCGAGACCGTCAAACAGGCCGTAGGCGTTCGGGCGCAAGCTCCCACAAGCTTGCATCGGAAGAATACCAGCACGCCCTTCGCGATTGAAAGCGTAGTAGTGGTGGGCCAGCAACAGATCCGCCCCCCACGGGAAGACGCTAGTCGATCCGCCACGTATCGCGAGTTCCAGCTCTGCCTCAGTCGGCATCCGATAGCCTTTGCGGGTGAGGAAATCTGCCGCCGCGTGAAGTCTCTCTCCACCTCCTTCGTCCGATTCGTAACACCACTGTGTTTGCGGAAGCCCGTCGCGCTCCGACAACCAGTTACAATATCGCATCGCGGCCCTGGGCTCGATGTAGACGATCGGGCAGTCCTCGGTGGGTGCGATTTCTTTCAGGGGGAACATCCTATTCATTTTGAGCCCCTGCAGCTCACGATCGAACTGCCGATACTGGGCAATGCTGACGTGCGTGGATGCGATTGCGAATCGCCGCATCGGCTCTGGTTTAGGCTCTACCATCGTGAAGCCAACAGAGTTGACCGACCAGGCAGCACCGGAAAGACCGCTGGCAAGTTCGGATCCGAAATCCAAATCCCACTTCCGCAGCAACCACTCGCAAGTGGAGTGAATTCCGGCGTCTTGGTTGGTGCGAAACTCTTCCACCAGGAACTGCAATAGAGCGCGCTGCTGGCCGAGGCCGAGGGCGCGTTCATCGAATCCACCGAGAGCTTCCAACAGGGCTCGCTTCACGTCATCGCGCTCCGCGGCCTTCGCCATCGCACTGACGAGGTTGGGATCAAAATCATACTCGGCGAGGCCGTGGATGATGTAGGTCTGCAGGCGTGGATCATCCGGAAATTTGCGCCGCAGGAGGCGCAGGACGGAGGTCGGTTCTCCCAGTCTCAGTTGCATCAGCGCTTGCCGTGCGCGGCGCTTCGCGGCCGCATCGCGCACTTCTTCTGAACTCTCAGGCAACGGGCTCGTGGTCTCCTGGCCGAGTGTCGCAATGGCGGCGGTGCCCATGCGAGCGAGCGCGGTAGCAAGGGTGCCGAATTGCGCAGGCTCGGCGTCGGCAACCAGATCCGCGAGCGGTTCCCGCAACCAGGATTGCACCGGCTGGAGAAGATCGATCCACTCGGCGATCGATCCGGATTTCTCGAACACCAGTAGCGAGGCCACTTGGGTCGCCAGCCCATTCCAGCGCTGATCCTGCGGCGCAAAGCGAGCCAGCGCTGCAGCCGCGTTTAACCTCGTTGCACGGCGTGCCGTCACATCTGCCAAGATCTCCCATGCGTCCACACTCACCGACGGCTTCGCGACGGCGACATCGAGGAATAGCGGTAGCTCGTCGGTGCTTGCCGTCCATAGCGATGGCTCGATTTCCTCCCACGCCAATGTTTCGAACTTCGCAATCGCGAGCTTACCCCGCGCCCCGGGCGCCTCCTCCATCAGCCGCCGGATGGCGGGGCGGTCGAGCTGGATTTCTGGTAGCAGCTCGCGCGCGTGTTCTGATCCGGACTGCAGGTAGAGACTCGCCGTGTTCTCTGCTTGATCCTGCGAACGGGCGCGCGCGAATATGACCATCGAGAGGGCAACGATGACAAAACAAACCGCCGCCAGCTGAAAGGCGCTGCGGTGGCGCTGCACGAGTTTTCCTGTGCGGTAGAGCACGCTCGGCGCCCGCGCGGAGACCGGGCGGTTGGTCAGGTAGGCGCGCAAATCTGCCGCCAAATCTTCCGGCCGCTGGTAGCGCCGCTGGCGTTGCTTTTCTAGCGCCTTGAGGATTATCCAGTCGAGGTCACGCGAAATGCGACGCAGCAGAGCGCTCGCATCGGGGCCGATTTTCTCCCCCTGTTTCTGTGCTGCAGCTTCGCCCATCGCGGTGGCGATGCGAATCGAAGGAAGCGCGGGCACCTCCTCCCGCACCCGACGAAACATTTCCTCCACACCAATCTTTTCACCCCGCAGCTTAATCGGCGGAACGCCGGTGATGAGCTGGTACAACGTCGCGCCGAGTGAGTAGACATCGCAGCGGGTATCGACATCGAACCCCGCGCTTCCGGCCTGCTCCGGGCTCATGTATTCCGGCGTCCCTACCACCTCCGAGGCAGCGGTCACCAGTGTCCCATCGGTCAGTGTCGCCTGCGTCGCCTTAGCGATCCCGAAGTCGATGATCTTAGGCGTCGGCACATCGTTGACCTCGGTGACGAGGATGTTCGACGGCTTCAGGTCTCGGTGGATCACACCCTTCAAGTGAGCGTGCTGGACAGCCATGCAGACCTCGATGAAAAGCTCCAGCCGCTCCGGCGTGGTGAGATTCCTCCCGTCGCAGTAGTCGTTGATCGGAACGCCCCGCACCAGTTCCATGACGAAAAACGGTCGCCCAGATTCCGCGACACCCGCATCGTAGACCTTGGCGATGCTTGGGTGATCCATCAGCGCTAGCGCCTGCCGTTCCAATTTGAACCGGGCAACCACTGGCCCGGTATCCATCCCGATGCGGATGATCTTCAAGGCCACACGACGCTTCAATGGCCACAGTTGTTCCGCCTCGAACACGACCCCGAATCCGCCCTCGCCGATCTTTTTTCGCAGCTTGTAGTTTCCGATGATCGCCCCCGGGCTCTCTGCCAACACTATAGTCGTTGGCAGAGAGCTACCTACCTCCATTTTGTCACCCTCAACCCTCTCTCCTCCCCCAAGATCCAAGAGGGTTGATCGCGGCAGCGAGGATAGCTCGCTACCGCGCCGTTGGCCATCCAAGGGCGAGACCTCCATAAACGCTGAACCTGCCCGTTTCTCCGCCTCGAACAAGGACTCCACCTGCAGACGCAAGCCATTATTCCTCCCACAGGCTGCGTCAAGGTAGCGGGCGAGTTCCTCAGGCGAGGCTCCCTCCGGGGCATTCATGTATATCTGGCGGTCGTTCATTTGATTGGCCAACAATCTACCGTGCGTATAGCGACGAAAAATCGCGCCAATTATTATCCAGATTTTTCAATCGGTCACTCGGGAGCACCGATTTCCCTATACAACCAACTCCTTGCGCAGCCCCATTCGCGATCGATCGTGCGAGGAGATTTGCCCAAAGCGGTGGCCGTCTCGGGGATCGAAAGGCCTACGAAATAGCGGAGTTTGACCACCGTGGCCAATTCGGGATCCTCTGCCTCCAGCCGGATCAGCGCGTCGTT
>JBLHKE010000555.1:0-5443 GCA_047619485.1 Verrucomicrobiales bacterium
CTCCCGCCCCTCGCCACTCCCAACAAACCCCTTGCCACACGGCAATCCCCCCACCATAGGTTCTTCCACTATGGATTTTACAGAGCTCGGGCTTTCCGAAGCAGTTTTAAAAGGAGTCGAAGCGGCCGGCTACACCGAACCCACCACGATTCAGGCCAAGGCGATCCCCGCGATCATTGCAGGCCGAGATGTCATTGGCGCTTCACAAACAGGAACCGGTAAAACCGCCGCGTTCGTCCTGCCAATCTTATCACGACTCAAGGAACCGGGTAATATTCGCTGCCTGATCCTCGAGCCCGTGCGCGAACTCGCCGCCCAGGTCGAAGTTGCCATTCAGGACTACGCCTCCGGAACCGGCCTGAAAAGTGTCTGCATCTACGGTGGCGTCGGCTACAGCAAACAGACTGACGCGATCAAGAATGGCGTCGACATCGTCATCGCCACCCCCGGCCGACTCCTCGACCTCATGCAGCGCGGTGAACTCTCGCTCGAGCACCTCGAATTCCTCGTTCTCGATGAGGTCGACCGCATGCTCGACATGGGATTCCTCCCCGATGTGCGGCGCATCGTGGATCAGTGCAAAAAGGAACGCCAAACTCTCTTCTTTTCGGCAACCATGCCACCGGCCATCGAGACCTTCGCGGCTTGGCTCCTCAAAGACCCGTTGGAAGTAGAAGTCGGACAGCGCATCAAAGCTGCCGACACCGTCAGCCACGCGTTCTACCCAGTTGCCTCGTCCCAGCGCGAACAACTCCTCCAGGCGATCCTGACGGAGACAGATTTCCACAGCGTGATGATTTTCACCCGCACCAAGCGCGACGCCGATTCCCTAGCGAGAATGCTGCAGAAGGGCACCGACTACGACATCACGGTGATGCACTCGGACATCAAGCAGTCCGACCGCACCAAAGCCCTAGAAGGTTTCCGCAAAGGCTCCTTCGACGTCATCATCGCCACTGACCTCGCCGCGCGCGGACTAGACATTTCCAACGTCAGCCACGTCATCAACTACAACGTCCCAGAGAACGCCGAAGACTACGTGCACCGCATCGGCCGCACCGGTCGCGCCAAAAAGGAAGGCGACGCCTTCACCATCCTCTCCGCTGACGAACTCGAGAACGCCGAGTCCATCGAACGCCTCATCGGCCAGAAGATCGACCGCCGCAAACTCGCAGGCTTCGACTACACCTACACGACCCTGCTCGACGAAGACGCGCCGAACCAGAAGAAGATGGATCGCATGTTCAACCGTCGCCCGAAAGGCGGCAAGCGCCGCAAACGCAAGTAGCCGGGGCGTCTCGCCTCCCATCAACCTAAGCTCAAAGCTAAAGTAATCTGCGTCATCCGCGGTTACAAATCCGAGGCCTACTGGAGCCAGCACCATGCGCGTTCTAGCCATTGACCCTGCCCTGCGTAACACCGGCTACGCGGTCATCGAACGCGAGGGCAAAGACTTCCGTGCGCTGGCCTACGGAACCATCTCCAACAAGCCCAAACTGCTTCAGTCAGGCTGCCTGGTCGCCATCCGCGAAGCGATCCACGTCGTTATCCAAAAGCACCAACCCGAGTGCTGCGCGGTCGAAGCCGTGATCTACGTCCAGAGCTTCAAGACTGCCATCATCATGGGCGCTGCTCGCGGAGCTGCCGTCCTGACCGCCGCCGAACACGGCCTCCCAGTCTACGAATATGCACCAAAACGTGTCAAACAGGCCGTCGTCGGCAAAGGCGCTGCCGACAAACAACAGGTCGCATTCATGGTGCGCGCCCTGCTGAATCTCACCGAGACACCCGACCCTGATGCGGCCGACGCCCTAGCGATCGGCATGGCGCACTTCTACATGTCGGAAGGGCCGACCGCTGTCACCGGCGATCAAAAACGCATCTGATTCCACTCGTTCTACGGAATAGAAACAAGCACCTCCACACCAACGAGGCACACAAATTGGGTCGAATCGCGCCAATCTCTAGCAACCATAATTTCTGTAGGTAAATGCTGCCGTTTTCGCTGACATGATTGTAATGAATTTATTCGCAGAAACCTTGCCAACAGTCTGTGAATTCAGTACGAATAACTGTTCCCCAACGCAAAAATACTTCATTTCCCCTGACAACCCATAAACGCTAACTTATGTCGATCAGACACCGCTTTCTAGGCGTGTACCTCGCGTTCACACTAGTCTTCCCCCTTTCTATTTCCCAAACTCACGCAGGATCGAACCACTCGGATCAACCCGTCGGTCAGGTTGGCCTGCGTGAACTGATTGCGCTCGCGTTGCGCAACGACCCTGCACTGGTCAAGTTACGCGGCCAGATCTCGATCGAGGAAGCCGAGAAACGCGCCGTCAGAATGAACCAGTGGCGCGACCCAGAGATCCGTGTCGGATTTTCCAAAGACGACAACGTGCAACTCGACCAGCCGTACACCGAGCGCGGTACCGTTCGCGAGTCTATTAGCGACAGCAACACCCTGCAGAATTCCAAAGGCCGCAGCGTCGAGTCATCGCGCGAAAACCGCTCCACCAACTACACCGAGCGTGTCACCCCAGGTGAGCATTCGGATCAGATCCATCGCACCGAGACGGAGACGCGCACGACGAAATCCGATGGCACCGAAGGCAAAGAAGTCCGGAGCGAGACCTTCCGCTCGACCCGCGACGAAACTCGATTCCACGGTCGTGACCGCCTCGCCCGCGATCAATCCACGAGTGCCAAAATCCGCTTCTGGATTCCAAAACCGTGGGAGACCAAGGCGCTGATCAACCAGGCAGCCAAGGAGGTCGAACTCGCCAACTACGAAGTCACCGCCGCCGAGCGCGAGGTCATTCTCGAAGTCCGCGAAGACTATGAAGACCTGCAATACCTCTACAAAAAGCTCAAGGCGAGTACCAGTAAAATCGCGATCATCAAAAGACACGTCGCGAAAGAAGCCGCCCTCCTAGAAGCCAGCGACGAACTAACGGTCGATAACCTCGGCTTCGAAGACATCAAGATCCCGGGGATCGAGATGGAGCAGCAAGCTCTTTCGAACGAACTGACCAGAGCCAAGCGTGAGCTTGCGGCACGCGTCGGCCTCGAGGATGGCTCGCGAATCCGCGTCACAGACAAGCTACTGCGCACTACGATCAACCTCGAGGGAACCGACCTCGACTACCTCACCCGCATGGCCTTCGTCCACCGCGGTGAAGTAGGCATCCTCAAGCACGAACAGGCCATCGTGGAGAGCGAACTGGATATCATCAAGAGCAAGCGCATCCCGTGGGTCAGCTTCATCGAAGCCGCCTACGCGAAAGACAGCACAGGTGGCAACCACACCAACGACAACTACGGAGTCCAGTTCGGCGTGGTGCTACCGCTGTTCTCCTGGCTGTCGAAAGATGAGGAGGTCGTCCAAGCCCGCATCGAGTCCTACTACTCATCGATCAGCGCGAATCAGAAGAACATCGCCAACGAAGTCTCCGAGGCCTTCCGCTCGGTGAAGGAGTCCGCCCACGGCCGCCGCCGCGCGGAAGCTGCCAGCTCCGTGGCTGGGGAGAAGCTCGAGACCCTCAAGAAACGTCTCGAGAACTCAGAGGATCTGTTCGCAATCGAGAGGCTCCGCTATGATGTCGAGAGCAAGCGCGACGACTTCTACAAATACATCCTTGCCGCCGACCGCCGCTACAACCAGTCGCTGATAAGCCTCGAGAAGGCTCTCGGAGCAGATCTCGATCAGGTATTCAATTACAAGATCGAGTCAATCGCCGGCGCGATCGATGATCCCGACGAGACCGTCGCTGCCGCCGCCGCAAGCTCGAAACCCCAAGAGGCGAACAACGCGCCAAAAGCAAAGCCCGTCCCCAAGTTGCTCGAGCTCCCAAGTCAGAAAGGCACGCCTGCCCCAGCAAAGGCCGAGCATTCGAAGAAGAAGGGTCTGTTCAACGCACTCAAGAGAGCCAAGATGGAGAGAGCAGCGGAGCAAAAGCCGGCTCAGCGCGGGATCTGGAACCGCAAACGGTAGTCGGGATGGTGAGGCTAGTGCGCCTCGTTCCTCGTTACCACGCACCTGATTGGAGGCGAGATGCCATGGTTGCCCTAGGCTAGAAGAGATCGCACTTGGAAGGATGGTCAGAAGGAGCCCGACACACCGGAAGAAGTGTTCGCTACAAAGAAATCCACGCAGATCTGTTGAGAGAGAACCATACCTAGAAGACCGGACTGACCATCTATGAAATCCAGTTCAGGCGGGCGGCTACCAATCGCTTACCGAGGCGATCAATAAACAATGGTCAAACTGAGCTCCGCAGGGAAATAGCTACCCGCGGTAGTATCGCGGCGCCTCATCAGCCCTGCGGGTTTCGACAACCACGGGAACTAGCGCCACCTCTCTTAGCAGCGCCAGCGAAACAGCGTTCAGAAAAAACTCCCGCAATAATTCTCGCGTCTTTTTCGTTTTTGACTTTCGGCGGTGGGCTCGCATTTTCATATTGGTGTGTTGGGTATCTTTTCGGGGGTTACGCTAGGAGTCACGGTTTGGACGTGATCCTAGCCAACTTGTTCGAATAAACTTCCCCGACAAAGTAACCAACGCCCCTTGTCACCCCGACTAGATAGCGTACGATCAGTCAAAACGTCCCCGCCCTCATGTCGATCCCCCGCCCCATCGCAGCCACCGCCATCATCTGGCTGCTGGCGTGGCTCGACGCGACTATCACCCGCCGCCTACCGGGTCCTTTTCTGTGGATCCTATTCGCCTCCATCACCATCGCCGCCGTGCTCTGGATGCTGCGCAGCTCCCTCAAGAGGCGCCATCTAGCGCGTAGCCTGACATTCGTCCCGCTCGCCCACTTCCTCTACTTCAGCGCCGCGCAACTTCGCTGGCACAACGCGGCGAGCTTCTTCCAAAACCTAGCGATCGCCACCCTCTTCCTCATCGGCCTCGCTTGGCTGATCCGCTTCCTAGAAGCACAAGCCAGTAACCGCGGGCACTCCAGCCAGCCCACGGTGCTACCTCAATCCACCAACCACGCCCGATTGGGAAACCCAACGCCGCCAGCCTCCCAAAACAAAACCTGGAACCCCCTCAACCTAAACTCAAAACTTTACCGCCCGCGCTCCCGCCGACTCGACCAATCAGCCCTCGCCCTCCTCAGCTACGTCCTCATCTTTTTAACCGGATTCATCCTCCTCACCAGCCTCCCCGGTTGCGACATCTACGAGCTACCACTCGGCGGCGGCAAACCGAAGCCTGTCCAGACCGTCCGCTTACAGAAAGTCATCGAGAAAAAATACGTCATCAACCCCTACAGCGTGGTCAAGTTCAACCCGCCACCAATCGAGAAAATCCAACTCCAACTCCTCGAAGCCACCCACCACGCCTACGAGGTCGGCTACGGCGAAGATGATGGGGCAGGTTTCGCCGGCGGCACTGCCCGCGGCAAGGTGGAATTCGTCCGAATCCAATACG
>JBLHKE010000556.1:0-5433 GCA_047619485.1 Verrucomicrobiales bacterium
GGAGAACCGCGGCGTTGCCCCGTTCTACTACAACTGGCCAGTGACGGTCGGACTACTCGATGCCGCCGGCACGACCATCGAGGAGTGGTCAGTGAACTGGCAAGTCGATGGCTTGCTCCCGGACAAAAAGCGCATCTTCAATGGCACGTTCACCCCGGCCGCACCAGCACCCGCTGGTGCGCAGGTCGCCCTTCGCGTCCCGAACCCGATGGCTGGTGGACGCCCTCTGCGGTTCTCTAACTTCAACCAGCAGAGTGATGGGCAGGCGTGGATGATCCTCGGCGGTGCCGATGGTTCACCGCCCGCAGCTGCTCCGCAAAAAGTCCTCTTCATCCGCGGTGGTGAAGGAACCGTGGGTTTCTTCGAGGGTGGCTCGGATGAGCAGGGGGCTGATGCGTTCAACTACGCGACCAACGGCGGCAACCACGGCTGGGGTAAACTGAACGCCGCGCTCGTCGCAGAAGGTTTTGAGATCGAGCAACTCGCTGAGAACCCGGTGGCCGCCGGGGTGCCGACGCCAATCCCGTTCGACCTCACGGATCTCGCGCAATACACGGTCATCGTCCTCGGTTCGAACAACGCCGAATACACAACGTCTGCCAAAACACTGGTGCCGGGCAAGGGCCGACCGAACCCGCAGCCGCGGACGACGCCAGCCTAGTGGTCGCGACCTTCGGCTCCGGCCGCGTCGCAGGACACTACGACCGCAACACCTTCTTCAATGCGAATGGAGCAGACACGGATATCAACCGCCTCGACAACGAGGCTTACAGCCGCAACCTGTTCAACTGGCTGGCCGGAAATTCGACCGTCACGAGTAACTACGCGCCGCGCGCGCATTTCCCAAATCTCATCCCCGGCAGCAGCCTGCCGAAGGGGATCGAACAGACCGGAAGCTCAGGGGTAAACTAGTGGTCGATCCACGAAATCAACGTCCTCCAGCCACGGGCCGATGCGCTGCTTCCGCTCGCCTCCTGGCTGCAGTTCTACTACGGGGACACGCCTCCGGGACTGTTGGATAACAGTGAAGGGCAGAAGTTCGTCAGGCTGCGGCTTACTGGCGGGTAGCCAAACAAGACGTACCCACGTCTCCCCATCCCAAACTCACCTGCCGCTTCACCAACCATTTACAACATTCGGCAGCAATGTTCGCGGCGCCTCTCGCCGCCTGCAAAAGGGGTGTTCTTTTTTTGCTGACTGGCCGCTTGTCTTTAGAGAAAACAACGCGAAGCGCCGTAGCGCGGGCTTTAGCCTGCGACCGCCAGAACTCTCCCGTTTTCTCATGGCCAGTGCGCGAACGGAACCCGGAGACGCTCTCGCGTGTCGGCGCAAACACTGGCCATATGCGAACGGGAATGCCGTCACCAATGCAGGCTAAAGCCTACGCTACGAGGCAGTGCCGGTACATTGTCGCTCATTACAAATGCTGATGAGTGCACGCAAGTAATGAGACCAAGGAGCCTGGGTCCTCTCGCCCCAAGCTCCTTGATCGGCTACTGTGATTGCCGGCTAGGCATCTCTAACGGATCGAGTCGATCCTGCTTCCCACCCCTCCGAATCGCTCGTGGAGCCGCTCGAATAAGAGCGTCGATTACGATTTTCGGCTTGTAGAAGCCGGAAATTATCTGTCCAATCGAACCAATCATCCAGAATAGCTCAATCCCTCTATCTAATTCTCCCGCAATGACTTGCTCTGAGGAGCGGCGAGAAGAAAAGCCTTCGCTAAACTGAACTCCGTCCAAATGAAAACCTATCGCACTCTAACTGGCCTTTGTTTGATCCTCGGAATGTTCACTTCCATGGCACAGGCGCAACTAACTAACAATGGTGCCACGATCGTGATCCAGGCAGGGGCAACGCTCGTCGTCGAGGGCGCTATCGTAAACAGGATCGACTGGCCGGCGCAGGCTCCGTATGGCACGGCCTTGGACGATGCGGTGGTGACTTCGAGCGACGGTGAACCGGTCGAGGTCGGAATCGTGATCCCCCCGATGACGATGACCTGCCTGCCGGGACCGTCAGGGCCGACTTACCACTCCGGTGCCGCGACCCAGGCTGCCGCCCCGATTCCTGCGTTTATCAAATTCGTGCGCCGTGGGCAGACGAATTTTGTCCCGGTCGATCTGCTGCTCGAAGTGCTGAACAACGAGCCGCCGGCTGGCGACCGGCAGGTGATCGACACCGAGATTTTGTCGATGCGCCTGACGATGCAGCAAGGCAATCACCCTTACTTTACCAATGTCAGCTGTGTGGCGAAATCGGGTGGGACTGGCCGGACACTGGTGCGCGCTGCGGGTGCGGGTGCGGATGGTGCGGATCAGTTTTTGGTCGATTCGTTTTTCGATGTCTTTGTTGAACTCAGCGCAAGCGGTGCGGCTGGGACACCTTTCGAGGGCATGCACATCGACGCCGAGTTCCCGGTGCGGCTGCGCCAAGTCCTCGACGTTTTCGACGGTCTGCGCTTTGAGTCGATCGGGGAGGCTGATGTGCTCGACGACGGCGTTTGTTTGTCGATCGACAACCTCGGTTCCAGCGGCGAGAACGGTGTCCGCTTTGGCAGCAAGAAGGGCTACGACTACTACAAGTCCTCGTCGTCCCTGTCGATCGCACCGCCATCGGGCGCTGGCGGCTTGCTGGCAGACGGTGAGATGATCGGTTTCTACCCTCACCCACCCCCACCAGAGCCGGATTTCCCTGATCTGCCAGATCTGCCCGCGCGCTCGATCGTGTGCACCAACACTGGCGGCACGGTCGCGGCGATTTGTAGCTCGAACGCCGTGCGCGCCAGCGAGTGGATCGTCGAGGTCTGGGACGGTGGAGTTTTGAGAGCTTCAGGAACCGCGGCAGACGCGTCGGCCTGCTGGTCGATGCCAGCAGCGGGCTTCAGGCCAATCAAGCTGCGCTGTGCTGGCACCACACGGCGCGGGAACCCGGCGATGAGCACTGCGATCGGGTTCGAGACTCCTGTGGAAATCACCATCAGTGGCGCTACCGGGCCGGTCGTCGGCGACGCGGTAGTCGTCAGCCCGCGCGACCCGAAATTGCTGATTCCGGGGGTGGGTGAAGTAGAAATCCGCTGCAGTTGCACGCACCTCTGCATCGCGGAGGTGGAGGTCGGAATGTTTGGCGTGGAGCATCGCGGCCTAGGCAATGCGTGGGTGCGCACGCGTGGCCGCTCGATGCTGGTCGACAACCTCGGCTCGTCCGGATATGACGGCGTGTCGGTCGCTGGCTGTGGTGGACCTCCGCATGATAACGACTGCGACGGGATCGCTCTGCCTTACCACGCCGGCCTTGACCCGATCGATATCGAAGCGTCGGGCGCGAGTTTCTTCGTCAGCTCACTCGACGCCAACGGCGGCAACGTCGCCAGTGCCGAGTATCGCGGTGGCGGTGGTGCCGGCGGCGGGGGGAGAATCTTTGTCGATTACAACACCGCATCCACCGTCTGTCGGGTCAGCGTGTTGAATAATGGTGTGCCCGTCGGTGAGTTCGATGTAGCGATCACGGCGAACACCAAAACAGAAGTTTGCGCGATCACCGCAGCTGCGATGGGCGAACCGTTGTTGACCGGCTGCGGCAAGTTGCGCATCGGCTGGCCATGGGAGCTGTCCTGCCTGGTCGAGGAATTCGACCGTGACGTGATGATCACACCGACAGGTGGCACCGGGATGTTAGGCGATGAGGTGCGGCTGCTGGCACCTGGCGCGACCGCCGCGGAAGTGCAGTCGATCCGCTCGCTCCAACTGCGCGCGTCCGGAATTCCGCAATTCGTCATTTGCAGCGAGAGCAGCGGACCGTTTTTGCCCTCGCCGGTGATGCCACCGTCCGCCGCGACCGAGTGGCAATTCCCAGGGCAGGGGCTGTCGTTGGTGCAGGCGTCGAATAGCTATTACGCTTGGGATCCAGTGGCCGACACCGCCGTTTGCGTGAACAAGCAAGTGCGCGATTTTTCGTTGGTCTCGCAGAATGGCAACCGCCGCACCTACAGCGCGACGATGGACGTGCACATCGAGGGCGTCGGCGGCTTGGTCTATTCCAAGGACTTCGTGCTGCCTGGTAGCGTCACCATCGAATACGGTGCCAACCCGTTCATCGGCGAGCAAGTGCAGCAGTATGCAATCCAACTGCTCGACTACAGCTTCGCACTGCCGCAGGGCAGCGACCCAGACATCCGCACGCTGCGGGTGCGCGCCGGTAGCGACCACGGTTTCCCCAGCCCCGGCGACGTGGTCACGCGAAAGATTCCCGAGTGTGAATTGGAGATCCAGGCGATCCTCGACATCCTCGCGGACTTCACACTTGAGGGCAGCCAGGGCGGGCCGCTGGTTGGTGGTGCGGTTCACACGGCGGCGCACGAAGCCGCGCATGTCATCCAACAAGGCGGCGGTATCTCCGGCGGGGTCGCCTTCACCCCAATGGGCGCGGCCTCGGCCTCGTCGACGGACAATGTTCTGATGGTGTCGAATATCGGCTCCAGCGGAGAGGATGGGGTTTCGATCGAACTGCCAGCTGTCGAGAGCATCGGCATCGAGTTTAGCGACTTGGCCCCAGTAGAGTTGATGCCCGGTGGTCACTTGCGTTTCACACCTCGTGGGGTGTCTCCGGGAGCCATTGCTGGGATCGCTGTTGGTGTTGTGTCGGTGACGCACTCGTCTCCACCCGACCCATCCGCCTTCTACGACATCGTCCTCGACGCGGCCAATCTATCGCCGACAGGAACGTCGATCGAGATCTACGCTGCTGGGCGAAAAGTGGCCACGATGCCGGGTGGGGCGACAATCGCTGCCGTAGAGGCCCATCCACTCAACGGCAATGTGCTTCCCGCGATCAAAGGTTGTGGCAAGCTGAGCGGCCGCTCAGCGTCGCCTTGTGATTTCATCCGTTTCTCCAGCCCGGTCATCTTCCGCAACAATGGCCAACCGGACGCCACCGGCGACGAGGTGCGTTTGCTCATCCACGGCGTCCCCATCGTGTCGGTGTCGAGCTTGCAGCTGAACTTTTCCGCCACGAAAGGCGAAGTGAAAATCGGCGAACTCGCCTACGGTCTCACCGGCCGCGACATCGTGACGGATGGAGCCACCCGTGCGACCGATCACAACTCGAGCCGCTCGAACAAAACCTCGCACAATCCGATCGCATTCGATCCTGACCCGGACGATGATAACGATCTCGACATCGATGGCGTCATAGAGATACGTGTCCCGCCGTCTGCTCTTAGCCCGGCACCGGGAGGAGGGCGATTGTGGCCGATGAGTGGATACTTCCGAGCATCCACTGTTACCTTTGAGTCACCGGGCGCACGCATGACTTTCGAGGCTTGCGGCAAGATCAATGGCAAAGCCGGCACTTCCTACGGGGTGCTGGAAGCTTGTAGCGATGGTGAGAAGTTCTTGCTGAAAGGCGACTTCACTTCTCGGGGGAATTCACAGG
>JBLHKE010000557.1:0-5430 GCA_047619485.1 Verrucomicrobiales bacterium
AAATAGTCCCATTTAAAAAATCGCAGCCCAGCTAGTAAGCACTAGCTGTCGCCGGATTTTTTACCCGAGCTACCCGAGCTACCCGAGCTACCCGAGCTACCCGAGCTACCCGAGCTACCTGAACCAGAGGGCTTGGTGCCGCTCGAGCCAGTCTTTTTGCTGTCCGACTTACCGCTGTCCGACTTACCGCTCTCTGACTTACCACTCTCTGACTTACCGCTCTCGCTTTTCGCACCTGCCTTGTAATTGTCACTGCGGTAATCCGTGATGTAGAACCCACTGCCCTTGAACAACAGCCCGGCTCCAGTGCCGATGAGCCGTTTTACTTTCCCTCGGCAGGCCTCGTCTTGGCACTCGGTCAGCCGGTCGTCGGTCATCGTTTGGAAAAATTCGAAGGTTTTGTCACACTTCTCACAATGATAGTCGTAGGTTGGCATAGGTCTGGCCGCACTTTCTGCAGCGATTCCCGTTAATGCGCACTTTCCCCCCCCGCAACGGGAATCTTTCACGTCTTGACCACCGTGTGTTTATCAACGTTATTTTCGACGACCTATCGAACTCCATCATCTACCGCTGTGAAACCACTTCTCTCCTTCTCTCTTGGTGCCATTGCCGCTCTTTCCTTCACGGGCTGCGGCGAAACTGTGGACATGACGGGTCGTCGCAGCAAGACCGAATACTTGGGGCAAATGCCTCGGAATACTGGCGGTAATCCAGGCATCGACACCGTGTCCTACTGGGATGGCGACGGCGTCCAAGGTCCGCCAAAAATCCACATCGATCTGTCGGATCAAAAAGCCTACTATTACAAGGGGTCTGAACTGGTGGGCGTTTCGATGATCTCCACCGGGCGCGAGGGCTTCGACACCCCAACCGGAGATTTTTCAATCATCCAGAAAAATCCGGATCACCGCTCGAACCTTTATGGTGAATGGATCGACGAAAACGACAACGTCATCGACAACGACGTCGATGTCCGCAAGAAGCCAACGCCTCCACCCGGTGTGAAATTTCTCGGCGCTTCCATGCCCCACTTCATGCGAATCAAAGGTGGTGTCGGCATGCACGCCGGCTTCTTGCCTGGTTTCGCAGCTTCCCACGGTTGTATCCGTATGCCCGCCCACATGGCTGAGCGCTACTTCAACGAGAGCCCATACGGCACGCCTGTGTCGGTGAGTCGCTAGCGACCCACACGTTCTGTGCCGCCTCCAAGGTGGCAATTTGCTAGGATCTCGCGGAGTTCGCCTCAGACAAATGCTCGTCACCGCCTTCCAGCAAAGCTTGCGGGAAGCGTTGCTCGACCTGCCTCATTCTAGGAGCGGGGAGAACGTAAGGGCTTGTCAGGAAATAACTCCTACAGGGCACCTCCGGAAACCTGCTGTGGAAATGGGGCGCAGAGAAAATTCCCGCTGGCGAGGCGATAAACGCTAAGCTATCTGGTGATAGTCGGCGCTTTAGCAACGAAGACAGCGGGGATTTCATCAAGCTCCAGCCCGCATGAGGTTTTCGGAGGGGCCCTACAATCTGCTGGTTATTTTGGCCATCACCCGCGTTAGCTTCCAACTCAAATAGCCCGCTATAATCGCTGAAATCTGCCTTGTTGCTGGCTAAAATCCCTGCGCATCTTTGTATGACTTATTTCCTGACAAGCCCTTAGGGGAAACCCATAAACAATGCCCGCCGGAAAACGCAACGAGGCGGCACTGCCCCTGTCATTTGGGCTGTGCCGCCTCGCGGCTCAAAGATTAATGGAGGGCACCTTGGTCTGCGACCGCGGAAGGTAATCGCCTAAAACTACCGCCACTTTTTTCTGTTTAGTGAATTGGTGACAGATCCTAAGTCGGGTGTCCATGACACCCTCCATTACTCATTTAACGCGAAAAGTGATCACGAGTTACAGACTTTTCTGCAAAAGTTTACTTTTCCTACCAAGGATCTTACCTCCACAGCCGGAATTCCTCTTAAAAAAAAGCGCGCCGCTGAGACCCAAACCAAGGAACTTCAGCGCCGCGCTAGAGAGAAAGTAGGTGTGGAGGGATCCTAGGTCTGCGACCAAGAGGTAATCGCCTAAAACTACCGTCACTTTAATTCTTGGTTTGAACTTGGTGACAGATCCTAGTCGTGGTTCCGAGGAACCCTCCACTATGTATCCGAATGAACGCACAAGGCGCGAACCCGGATGCACGGAGATATTAACAAAGGCGAATTTCTGATGCAACCCAATAATTGCATGGATTTTTGCACAGCCGAATTTCGGGGTTCGAGGAAGGTTTTTAAAGGGCACCTCCGGAAACCTGCTGTGGAAATGGGGCGCAGAGAAAATCCCCGCTGGCGAGGCGATAAACGCTAAGCTATCTGGTGATAGTGGGCGCTTTAGCAACGAAGACAGCGGGGATTTTATCAAGCTCCAGCCCGCATGAGGTTTTCGGAGGTGCCCTAAAGAACGTTTTCGCGGTCGAGCGACGGGCGGTGCGATTTTCAGTGGCTTTTCCGTAGGCGATCTTTAGCGTGGCGGCATGCCAAGGAGCAACCGCCCACAATTCGTCACGGTCGGCGATTTTTTTCAGCGCCATCATCGCAAATTATGCATGCGCATGATCAGTTCCGCGGAGGCTTTTACCAAGAAGATCAAAGAGCCCACGATTAACCGACCGGGCCTGGCGTTGGCCGGGTTCTTCAATTACTTCGCCTACCGGCGAGCTCAGGTCCTCGGCAACTCCGAGTTTTCCTACCTAATGAGTCTCGAGACCAACCAACGTCTCAAGCAATTCAAAGATCTGTGCGCACGCGATTTCCCGTGCCTGATCGTCGCTCGTGGCAAGGTGCCTGATGACGACCTCCTGCAGATCGCCGCCGATGCGAAAATCTCGGTGCTGCAGACCAAGATGATCTCGATGAAGTTCATCAATGCCGCCACTCTTAAACTCGAACAGGATTTCGCCCCGACCACGGCGGAACACGGTTGCATGGTCGATGTCCGCGGGATCGGCATTCTCATCAAGGGCTCGAGCGGTTCAGGGAAAAGTGAAATCGTCCTCGGGCTGTTGGATCGGGGCGCTAGCTTGGTAGCCGATGACTCGGTGAAACTGAGCGCACCGGAGGGGCAGGAATTGACGGCGACTTCCTCCGAACTCGGGCGTTTCCACATGGAGGTGCGCGGGCTTGGCATCATCAACGTGCCGAAGATGTTTGGTGCGGGTTCGATGCGCGTCGAAAAACGACTCGACCTAATCATCGAACTGACCCACGCTGAAGAACTCAATGAACTCGATAGAGTTGGGATCAAGCGCCAATTCCACACGGTGCTGGGGAGGCGCGTCCCTCTGATCCGCCTGCCGGTCGCAGCCGGCCGCAACATGGCGCACTTAGTAGAAGTCGCTGCCCTTGATCAAAAACTTAAGAGTTTTGGCCATGACAGCGCCCTTGAATTCAATAAGAAATTGTTGAAATTCATGAGCGACAAGACAATAAGTTAGTTGACCATGCGCTTGTCTAAGCCCATCAGATATTTTACAAACTTCCTATGGAGGCCGAAACCAACATCGCCAAAAGAGAATTTACCATCCTGAACAAGGAAGGACTGCACCTGCGACCTGCAGGCATGTTTGTGAAGCTGGCAAGCACCTTCAAGGCAGAAGTCTGGGTGGAGAAGGATGGTGAGACAGCCAACGGAAAGAGCATCATGGGGCTCGCGCTGCTGGCTGCCGAGCGCGATTCTAAGATTTCGATCACGACTGAAGGCGAGGACGCCGCCCTGGCACTCGAAGCACTAGGGGCGCTGGTGGATCGTAGTTTCCAGCTTGCTTGACCCTCCGAATTGATCGGAACATGACGTGGCCGTCGCTGACGCCACAGATCAATCTGGGGTCGTCCCCTCTTCTCGCATGAAGTTCAAACACAACTTCCCCAGCCCAGAGATCCGCTTCAAGGGGATCCCGGTGTCGCGTGGAATCGCACGCGGCCCAGTATTCGTGCGCGGTGGTGTGTTTGAGGAACCCGACACCTACGATATCGAGGATTCCGCGGTCGAGGACGAACTGGCGCGGTTCGAGCAAGGGCTGATTCGCACCCGGGAGCAGATCCGGGCGCTCCAGCAATCGATTTCCCACGATGTCGGCAGTGCTGACGCGAGTATTTTTGACGCCCATCTCCTCGTACTGGAAGATCGCAGTGTGCTCGACGAGGTGGTGCGGTCGCTGCGCGCAGACAAGGTGAATATCGAATCGATCTTTTACCGCATCATGAATCGCTACATGGATTCGCTGCGCAAGATCGACGATCCCTACCTGCGCGAGCGCGTGGTCGATATCGAAGACGTCACCAAGCGTGTCGTAGGCAACCTCACCAACACTGGCACCAGCCCAGCCGCTGCCGATCGCACAGCACACACCGAACACGTTCTCCTAGCACACGACCTCACCCCGAGCGACACGGCTTCGATGGACCGGACCCTGGTGCGCGGGTTTGCGACCGAGGTCGGTTCCTACACCTCTCATACGGCGATCATCGCACGCTCGCTCAACGTTCCGGCGGTGGTCGGATTGCAGAACATCACGCAAAACCTGCACACCGGACAGGAAATCCTGCTCGATGGCTACAACGGTCTCGTCATCCTCGACCCAACCGAGGCAACCATTGCCGAATACGAGGAACTCCAGCTTGAACAAGAGAAGATCGCAGCCCAGCTCGACGAACTCACCGACGAGCCCTGCCAGACGACTGATGGGCGCCTCATCACGCTTTCGGCCAACATTGAATTCGAGCACGAGGCTGCCCTAGTGAAAACCAAGGGCGCGCGCGGCGTCGGCCTCTACCGCACCGAGTTCCTCTACCTCAACTCCCCTCACCTCCCATCCGAAATAGAGCAGGCGAAAGTCTACACCCGGATCGTCAAGGAAATCAGCCCAGACAGCGTGATCTTCCGCACGATGGACATCGGTGGCGACAAGATGCCGGCGGAGCTGCGCGGCATCGAGGAACAAAATCCCTTCCTCGGCTGGCGTGGCATCCGGGTTTCGCTCGAGCGCCCCGATGTTTTTAAAACCCAGCTGCGGGCGATCTTGCGCGCCAGCGCGTTTGGGGGTGTCGGCGTGATGTTCCCGCTGGTATCATCGGTCGACGAAGTCCGCCGCGCCAAAGTGTTAGTCCGAGAAGCGAAGGCGGAGCTCGCCGCCGACGGGGTTCCGTTCGACGATAGTATCGAAATTGGGGCGATGATCGAGGTTCCCAGCGCGGCCATCACCGCTGACCAAATCGCGGGCGAAGTCGATTTCTTTAGCATCGGCAGCAACGACCTGATCCAGTACACGATCGCCGTCGACCGCGTCAATGAGCGTGTCGCCAATCTCTACCAACCTGCCCATCCGGCGATCCTCAGGCTTCTTCGGCAAGTCATCGATGCTGCCCACAACGGAGAAATCTGGGTCGGCA
>JBLHKE010000558.1:0-5427 GCA_047619485.1 Verrucomicrobiales bacterium
ACCTGCGAGATCGCCGGCGCACCGGTTCCAGACGGGCGTGATTCGCTCTCGTTCCTGCCGACTTTGAAAGGTGAAAAAAACCAGCTTAGCGCGCCATATCTCTACTGGGAATCGTACGAGAAGGGTGGCAAGCAGGCGCTGCGCTTCGGGAATTGGAAAGCGGTGCGCGAACCGTGGATCGGGGGCGAGATCCAACTCTACGATGTCGCCAAAGACATCGGTGAATCTTCCGATCTCGCAGCAGAAAATCCAGATCTGGTGCAGCAAGCAGCGGCCTACCTCGAGGCCGCGCACGTGCGCTCAAAGAACTGGACGCCACCGGTACCAAAGAAGAAAAAACCTAGCAAGCCGAAGAAGAAACCGGTGACTTCCTAGCTGGTTCTAACAGACTTTACTTATCAGGTATTCGCGGGAGGAACCCATCGGGATACAGGTTCAATGCTGATCGGGTGAGGCTGCGTCTTCCTCACTGATCTTGGCCTCTAGGATCTGGCAGGGGAAAGTGCAGACGAATTCGACCAGCCTGTCGCCTTCGAGCAGGCGGACTTTTAGCTCGCCGTGCAGGATGCGCACGATGCGGCGGCACAGGCCGAGCCCGAGACCCGAGTGGTGGTGGCTGTCCTCGGGTTGATCGCCACGCCAGAACAGCTCGAACATCTTTTCACAATCGTCGGCCGTGAGATTGGTGTTCTCGTTCGAGACCCGGATGGTGGCGCTGGCGATGAGGCGATCATAGTGCGCGGAGATCTTTACCGAGCCCCCTCGCGGTGAGTAGTCGACCGCGTTGTCGAGCAGGTTGCGCACGGTGATCGAGACTAGGTTGCGCGCGGTAACTAGGGGCGGCATCTCGCTCTGGATGTCCCAACTCACTTGGAGTTCCTTCTGCTCCGCGGCGTCGTAGACCTTGCGCCAACCGCGGCGGAGCACCTCGGTGATGGGGACAATCTCCTGCTTTGCCGTCTCCTCGCCGGACTCGAGCCGCGCGAGGATGAGGAGGTTCTCGACCACCCGCTCCATGCCCTGCTGGATGTCGTAGATACTCTCAAGGGTGTGCCGATACTCTTCCGGCGAGCGCTCCAAGCCAAGCGAGAGCTCGATCTGCGAACGCATGCCGGCGAGCGGGTTGCGCAGCTCGTGGGCGGCGTTGGCGGTGAAGTGGCGCTCGCGCTCGAAGGCACCCTCGACGCGGTCGATCAAGAGGTTGAGCCGCCGCACCACTGGATCAAGCTCGGCCGGCGCCCCCTTGAGCTTGAAATGATTCGCACCGGTCACTGGTGCCTCACCGATCTGGCGCGAGAGCTCTTTGAGCGGCTGGAGGTTCGTCCACAGGATCAGGCTGGTTGAGGCGATCAGCAGGACGGTCATGCCGAAGGCGACCTGGTAAAGGAGGTGGCGCAATTTCTTCAACGAGTCGTAGACGCTAGTGAGTTCTTTGGCGACGACCACGTGCATACGAATCGGTCCGATGGCCTCGGTCGCGTCTTTGTCCCCCGGGGCAGGCGGGTAGTATTCCGGGGTGAACTCCACCCCCATCGCGCGCGCAGGTTTCCCATCGAAGAGCGTGATGTCGCGGCTGGCTGGCTCGTCTGAAGCAAAGCCGACCTGCGGGAGCGAGTGCTCCTTCAAATTGCGCGAGTAATGGAAATGACGCGCGTCGCTGGCGAACCGGTACTGCGCGAAAACCGGGTTCTGGGTGTCGCGGTGGCGGCGCATCTCCATCGTCGTCATGCCAAGCTTCGGGCGGTGGCCAACCTGGATGCAGCTCACCACGTGGAAGCTCAAATCGGTGCGCAGCGCCGCATCGAAATCGTCGAGCAGACGCTTCTTGAACAATTCATGAATGACGGTGCCGCCGACCGCGAGCGCGACGATCATGCTAGCGAGGATCGCGAGCAGGAGGCGGGCGTTGAGCGATCTCAGGCGGAAAAATTTCACTATCGGCACTCGCTTCCCGTTCTAGGTTTTCTCGGCCAGGACATAGCCCTCCCCTCGCCTGGTATGGATCAGCCGCGGCCGGCCGCCAGCCTCGGTCTTCTTGCGAAGGTAGGCGATGAAGACATCGACAACATTGCTCCCGACGTCCTGGTTGAAATCGTAGAGCTGCTCCCAGATATCACCTCGGGCGACGATCTCGCCGACGCGGTGCGCGAGCAGTTCTAACAGCGCGTATTCCTTCGCGGTAAGGTCGAGGTGCGCGCCGGCGCGTTTCGCACTGCGAGTGCGCGTGTCGATCTCGAGGTCGCCGACACGGATCACCGGGTCGTGTTGCCCGTGGGTGCGGCGCACCAGGGCACGCACGCGGGCAGAGAGTTCGTCGAGTGAGAATGGTTTCACCAGGTAGTCATCGGCACCAGCGTCGAGCCCGGCTACCCGGTCCTCGATCGCATCCTGCGCGGTGGTGATAAGCACGCTGAGGTCGGGTTTTTTCTGGCGCAATTTGCGCAGTACATCGAGTCCGTTCATCGATGGGAGGGTAAGGTCGAGGAGCACCAACGAGTAGGCATTCTCGGTCGCCATCCACAGCCCCTCCGCCCCGTCGGCGGTGCCATCGACTTTATAGCCGTCCTCGGTGAGACGTGCTGCGACCGAGAGTCGCAGCGGTCCGTAGTCTTCGATGATTAATAGTTTCACAGTGAGTCGAGTGCGTCAGCGCCTCCATCCTGCAGGGTTTTGCGACTTGCAGAAGCGAAATTTCGAAATCTCGCACAAAACTTACGGAGAATTAATCATCCCTTAATCTTGGTCCGCTACAATGTTCAACATACCCCCAAAACTGAGTGCCCCAAGGCGTATGAGGATCCGCCTAGGGGCACTCACCCCTTTCACCCCCGTCTCCCCAAGAATAAGTAGAGCCATTACCCAATTATGTGGAATAATGAGAGAATTGTCGGAACCCAGCTCGGCTGGGCGGGTCTACCGGCAATTCTCTCTCTTTTTTTCCTGGTAACACTCTCGCTGCTGGGCTCGATCCGCGCTGAGGATGGCAACGAGCCTGCAGCGCCCCAGCTGCGCACCGCCCTCGATCTCGACGGTGCCGTGGAGCTGACTTTTTTTGCGCAGAAGGGCAAAGTTTACAGCCTCGAAGCGCTGGGCGCTGAGGGTGTTTGGAAGAAAATTTTCGCACCGGTGTACGGTCGCAACCGGCGGGTAACCGAATTCGTCAATGCCGCGGATGGTTACCTTGAGTTCCGGCTCGACATAGGCACCCTTGCAGATCTCGGTGATGCGCCGGAACTGGTGATCGGCCACCGCTACTCGCTCAACTACGGGACGCAATTGATCGGCTTGCAGTTCAACTCCCACACCGAGGGACTCGCTGAAGGAGCCAACGCGATCGACCGCCCATTCACCTACAATTTCGAAAAGACGCAGCCAGACCACGGGCAACTGGTGATGAATTTCGGCGATGGAGGAGCTACCGAGACCCTAACGATGGTGTTCGAGCGCGGGCGCATTGGAATTTTTTCAAGCGAGCTGAGCCGACCCGGTCGCCGCGATCTGAAACGCTCCGGCACTTTCCGCGCAGGCGCCGATGTCACGGTGGCGCAACCGACCTCACTAGTCGGATCGCGCTTCTTGTTCCGTGATCGCGGCATGACGTCGGTGCTGACATTCACGACAAACTTTTCAGGCTCCCTCTCGCGCCAAGGGGGTGACACCGAGGTCATCAGCTACACCTACGATGTCTCCTCTTGGCCGAAGGCCTTGATCAATGTCGAGCTCACCAGTGCGATCGAGACCCACGCCTACCAACTCAGTTTCACCGGTAGAAACTCAGGGGTCTTCGTGCGCCGCAAGGTTAGTGGCGGGCGGGTGACAGACACCGACCGCGGCAAGTTCAGCGGCAAAGGCCGCGCCGATCCCGACGACGACGGCAAGGGCAACAGCAAGCCCGAGTGCCCAGCACCGGACTCGCTCGCCGGTCGCACCCTGCAGGCACGCGTTGGCGGGAATACCGTCACTATCTTGCTCAACGGTGCAGGCAGTGGCAGCATTCTCAAACGCCTACCGAACGGGCGGGTCGCGCTCGAGCCATTCACCTACAGCTACACCAAGGAATCCTGCAGCGAGGGCCTGCTGACCATCACCTCCCCGACCGGAACCGGTGATGAAGTCCAGGTCTTGGAACTCGATTTCAACACCGAGGAGGGCGGCTCCTGCATCCGTAAACGCTACGAGGACGGCACGCTCGACGACTCCCACGAGGGCAGCTTTTCCCTCAGCGAGGACGATGATGACCTAGTCAACGAAGAAGAAGGAGGGCACGATGATGACTGAGAACTTCAACGGTTCAGAACGCGTAAAGTGTAGTCGCAAGATCACAGGAACCGCTCTGCTCCTCTCACTTGCGGTACTTTCCTGGCTACCGAGCGCCAACGCGCAGCAGCCTGTCAGTGCGAAAGCCGCCAGCAAACTCAGCTACGAGGCAACCGCTGGACAGGTGTTCGAGCTACAGGGCAGCAACGACCTCGCCGTGTGGCGCGATGTCGGCGACGTCGTGTTCGGCGACGGCAAACGCGTCAGCGACCACCTCTCGGGCGACCCACGGCGCGATGATTTCCGATTCTTCCGCGTGAAAATCGCGCCAGCGCAAACCTTCGGTTTTGCGCCGATCTACCTGCTAGGCAAGACGATCGCGTTCAACGACGAGGGAGCGTCGCAGACGGTTTCTTTTGATAGCAGGTCGTCCGCCACGCTCGGCGAAGAGAGTAAAACCTACCGCTATCGCAAACTGGGCGACACCATCGCCCGGCTCGATTTCACCTCTGGTGACACGATCACCGAGCGCATCGACCTCGAGTTCGTCGCCGATCTCGTCGGCAACTACACGCGCACGAAATGGGTCGCTGGAAGAGTCGATGACATCGACCGCGGCACCTTCGCCCTCGGTAGCGCCCCACTCACCCACAGCCCGGACTCTCCAGCGACAATCATCCCCGAGTCGCTGGTGGGTCTTACCTATCTATTCAGTGACGGCGACAATAGCGAGCGCCTCGACTTCGTCACCAACACCCGTGGCCGGGCGGTGGACGGGGCCACGGTGCTGCACTTCACCTATGACTACTTGCAGGATAACCGCAGCAGCATCGTAACGGTGCACTACCATGGCGAAATCAGCGTGCAGTATGAGTTGCGCCAAGGGGAAACATCCGCTGGCACCTTCCTGCGGCACGAGTCGGTCGACGGCATCCTCGACCACACGAGCGAGGGGATTTTCAGCTCGGCCGCGAGCGTCTACCACACGCCGGGCGCAGAATCCACCACGGTCACCCTGCCCGCCGACGAGCTGACCGGCCGCACCTATGTGATGCTCGACGGCGGCACACCTTGTCGACTGCAGTTCGACGACCTGTTAAATGGTAGATGCATTGAGGGCTCCCAAGTCGACGAGTTCGAGTTCGACTACGCCGTCGACTGCGCCTCGAC
>JBLHKE010000559.1:0-5422 GCA_047619485.1 Verrucomicrobiales bacterium
GGGAACGGTCGACGTAGAAACCGTCTTCATCGCCGGCATTGTCCGTCCAGAGGAGTTGGATCTCAGTGTCCGACAGGGCGGTGGCCGCCAGCCCTGACGGTGCTGCGGGCGGTGGCGGTGGTGCCTGAGTGGTGGCGTTGCTGGTGTTGGAGTACCCAGAATTGCCGCCACCATTGTAGCCGCGCACGCGGTAGCCGTAGGCGGTGGACGCCGCGAGCCCGGTGTCGGTGTAAACCAAAACATCAGCTCCGACCGTAGCGATCTCTATCCAACCGCCGCCGCCATCGCGCTCCAGCTTGAACCCGATTTCGTCCGAAGATTGATCTGACCACGTCAGGGCGATCCTGTCGTAGGAAGTGGCGGTCGCGAGTAGGTTCGACGGGGCATCGGGTGGGGTCGCAGCCCCGACGACCTCGAAATCGAAAGTCATCGTACTCCCCGAGACGCTAATATTGAAGATCCGGTTGTTGGTCACGACGATGTTGCCGCCCTGGTAACCATCAGTGTTCGGCGTGGTGGCTGCGCTGATCTCGGAAACCCCACCTTGATGGTAAACATCATATCGGTCACCGCGATCAAGTCCGCGTTCGAGGTCATAGGTGCCGTCGGCCTGAAGTAGCGCCACTCTATAATGATTGCCGTTCGACGGCCAACCGGACTGCCCCGGGTAGCCCTCGGTCACGGTGCTGGCGCTTTCGTCGATATGAAAGATGGCGAGGCCGCCCTGCGGCATCACGCTATCGCTGCCAACCGGCTGCCGATTTTCGATGAGCAGGTATTCCCCAGTGGCGTAGCCAAGGTCGATCCGGTAGGCGGAGGCGGAGGTCTCGGCTTGCGAGAGGCTGTAGGTTCCTGCGTTGCTAATGACCGTCGGACTCATCCACCCTAGCTCGGCCTTGCTCCATGCGCACATGTGAGGCGGGTAATATTGTGTGCCGTCGAAGCCCCAGGAGTTTGCCATCATCCCGTATGAGCCGATGCCCGAGCCGGCTCTGCCATCGAAGTCCGAATCGTTTCCGTCATACAGATCTGGCAGGCCGAAGAAGTGGCCGGTCTCGTGGCAGATCACACCGATGCGACCGATGTTGGTGCCGGATGTCCCCCAGATTGCGGGGCTGATGTGGTAGGTGCCCACCCCCACGCCGTCCGATGAGGTCCAGCCACCGCCGATGCCCCATTTGTGAGACCACATGCGGTCGGTGTAATTGGCTCCGTCGGCGGAGGTCCCGCCGAACTCTGCAGCGTAGCCAGAGTGGAGAAATGTAATGGCATCGATCTGCCCGTCCGAGTCGCTGTCGAAATTGGTGAAATCGAAGGTCGGGTCGGCGTCGAGGGTGTTGAGCGCGAAGCGCAGCGCCTCGTGGGTGCGGGTCGTTAGCCCGGAGTTGCCGTTTGCGTAGTAGGCTTCGGTGTCCGGCAGGGTCACCCAGTACGCAACGCTGGAGTTGAGCGCGAGTTGGCCATAGGAGTTTTCCAAGTAGATGTCACGCACCGATCCGGTCGGGGCGAGGGTTGGGTGCCCGCCTGGGGCGTTCATGAGAATATCGATATCACCGGTGCTTGGCACTGCGCGACTAGCGTGGTCGGAAAATCGCAGCAGCACAACGAGGTTGGGGTAAGTGCCTTGAACTACCGCCGTGGACGGACTGGAGTTGGAGGCGCTTCCGTCTGCCTGCTGAGGGCGATCCAAACCGAGATTACGAAACACTGGATCGGGAAGCTCACGTGGCAGGAGCCCTGCCTTGGCCGGGTTGTTCGTGCCGACCCGCAGCCCCGTAGGCACGAGCCTCCCGGTCTCATCCTTGCGCCCATAGACGAACCAATCTCGATCCTTGAGCACGGTGTATCCCTTCACATCTTCTAGCCAATGGAAGAATTCGTCGCCCTCGAGATGCAAATGAACTTCGGAACCGTCAGGTTGCTGTTCGACGAACCCAGCAGGGCTGGCGGGCATGGCCCAAAGCGAGAGCCCGCTAAAGCCAACCATGACCGTAATGAGGACGAGTTGTCGAAGGGAAACAAAAAGTTTATGATTCATAGTAGTTAGTCGGGCAGGTATTAATACAATTATTCAAAATATCCATAATGGCGATAAAGCAGTCACGGGGTTTCCCCGTTTATCTTCGATAGGTCTACGCTTTAGATTAGGTCTAGTTCCCCTCTCGATATCGAGGATTCTAGGATTCTAGGATTCGGTTGTAGATGTCATCGCCTCTCGATATGTTAACATTTTTGGTTCATTGCCACCTTACTCGGCACCTATTTCAGCAAGAGCCTTGCGGATTGATTTCTCAGTTTCGGCAATGACTGGCGTACGGCGTCGGTGGGGTGGCAGGGAGGCAATTTTTTCGAGTGCTTGGTGATAGGCAGCCTGAGCCTCTTTGGATTTTTGGCTCGATGCCAAAAGTTCCGCCTCTAGGATCCGCCACGGGAGTTGCCCCTTGGTTTTTTCCAGCAAGCTCCGGACGCGGCGAAGTGCTGCCTCGGGTTGGCCAGAGGTGATTTCGAGCTGCGCCGCGAAACGGTGGAGTGTGTAGAGGTCGCCTAGTTTTTCGACGCCCTCGGCTAGGCCGAGAAGAGCGCGCGCCTGAAACTCATTGCCACCAGCGACGAGGATTTTCGCTCGCTCAATGAACAGCTCCGGGGTCGGACGCCGGAGATTTGGCAATGCGGCATCGAAGTCGGCGGCAGCTCTTTTCGTCGCGCCCAGCTTCCCCAGTGTGCGGCCGCGCAGGATGAGCCCATCGGGATCGGCCGGCTGTAGCTTGAGGAATCGCTCGAGCTGTGGGAGGGCCTGTTTCGGTTGATCGGCGTCGAGGAGGAGCCTGCCGATCGCGCGCTCGACCTGGTGCAAGCCCGGATCGAGTTTTGCTGCCTGGCGAAAGTCTATCAGACCACTTTTCCAATCACGGTGCGCCCGGTGCAGGTGACCACGCTTCAAGTAGAGCTCTGCATTGTCAGGCTGGCGCGCGATCTCGGTGGAGACGTGAGCAAGCTGTGCCTCGATTTCCGGATGCGCGAAGCTCCGCGACGCGAGCGCCAAGCTGCACACGACTATAGCGATCGCAACCACGAACGCAGGTCGTCGTCGCGCAGGCCGTGCCTCGAGCCTGGATTTAGTTTGGAACAGCGGTGACTTCAACATCGTCAATGTGTGCCTTCTCTTTGTTGGAGTTAGACGCTAGACGGAAGCGGATTTTGAGGTTGGCGTTGTCATCAGCTGCAGCTGGCAGCGCCAAGTCTTGCGGTGCCCAAGCGGTGGCCTGGGTCGATTCGACGGTGTCCCATGCGCTACCATCCCACCACTCGGCATGCAGAAATTTTCCGGAATCGAGGTTCACAGTGCGTCGGACGTATTTTAGGTGCACCGAGTGGTGTCCGGCGGTGCTGACCGACGTCTCGATCCATGTAGTCTTCTTCAGTTCGGCTCCGGAACTGCCTGCGAATGCCGCACCACCTGTGATGGCGGCGCCGCCGCGCTGTGTGATCCAGCCGCCAGTCGAGTAGTTGCCACTCTCGAATCCATCGCTAAACAGTGAGACGGGAGCGGACGACGCCATGGTGGTGAAACTCCATGTCACACCCACCGTGATCCCAGTCGTATTCACCTCATCAATATGCCAGTAGTAGGTGGTGCTTGGAGCGAGCGGACCCGGGTCGAAGGAAGTCCCTGTCTGGTTGCCTTGTGCGCTAGGTGTTGGGATGGTGCCGAAGTAGACGTCGTGGCTGCTGGCTCCACTACCTGCGATCCAGGAGAGACCAGCCGTGGTGCTCACGTTGGTTGCTACATCGGCCGGGCTTGGGCCGGATGCCTGTCCGGGTGCTGGCGGTGCCGATTCTGTCGTGAACGACCAGACGATCCCCGTGCTCGTACCGGTAGCGTTAACCTCGTCGATCTGCCAGAAGTAGGTGGTCGAGTAGGCGAGCACGCCAGGGTCGAATGCCGATCCAGGCTGGTTGCCCTGAAACTCTCCGGCGCCCGGTGCCGGATTGGTGCCGAAGTAGACATCGTGGCTGTCGGCACCGCTGCCGGCCGTCCAGCTGAGAGTCGCAGCATTGCTCACGTTGATGGCGGTGTCAGATGGGTTCGGAGCTGATGCCTGACCGGGAGGCGGAGGTGGAGATTGCGTCGTGAATGACCAGACGGCCCCAGTGGTCGTGCCGACTCCATTGACCTCGTCGATTCGCCAGTGGTAGGTGGTAGAGTAGGCGAGGACGCCCAGATCGAATGCCGATCCAGCCTGGTTGCCCTGAAACTCTCCGGCGCCCGGTGCCGGATTGGTGCCGAAGTAGACATCGTGGCTGTCGGCACCGCTGCCGGCCGTCCAGGTTAGGGTGGCAACGGTATTCACGTCGTTCGAGGAGTCCGCTGGACTCGGGGCGGAAGCCGCTCCAGGGGCAGTCGGCGGAGCTGTCGGGATACCGGTGATCTGGACATCATCGATGCGGGCTTTCTCGTTGTTGCGGTTCGCGTTGGTCGTGAAGCGGATCTTGAACGCAGGACTGTCTGCGGCTCCGGGTAGGTCGAAGGCAACGGCGGAGTAGGTGGTGGATTGGGTGGATTCGATCTCGGTCCAAGCTCCACCGGTTGACCACTCGACGAGCAGCACCTCGCCGCTGTCGAGCCCTGCCGTCTGGCGGGCGAACGTCACGCCGATCGAGTCATAGCCGAACGTGCTTACCGAGCGCTCGATCCAAGTGCTATTCTTCAACTCCGCCCCCCATGATCCAGTGAATAGGGCGGAAGACTTGGCCGCTGCGCTGGAGTTAAATGTATCCCAGCCCCCGGTCGTCATGTCACCGCTTTCGAAGCCGTCGGCAAAAAGCACGACCGGCTGCGGATTTGTGGTGCTCGCCGCGGCGGTGGCCGATGCGGCGGTCGTGTTCTGCGCTGCGGAGAGGTCGCGGGCGGTCACCTGGTAGGTGTAGCTCGTGCCCGAAGCGAGACCAGTGTCGGTGTAAGTCGCACTCCCCTGCCAAGCGCTGTCGTGGGCGGAGTCAGTGAGGTTTTGGAACAGGTATTCGACACCGCTGATGTCACTGGCGGCGGTCGCGGTCATGGTGATCGTCGTCGAATTCATTGCGGATGGTGCGCTCGCAAAGGTCATCGGATCCGGAGCAGGTGCGGTCACGTCCGGATCAGTCGTCTCTGGAATGGTGCTCGAGGCGCCAGTTGTGTTCTGGGCTGGCGAAAGGTCGCGTGCACTGACTTGGTAGACGTAGGCGGATCCCGGTGCGAGCCCAGTATCGATGTAGGACGGGCTGGCCTGCCAAGCGCTATCATGAGCCGAGTCGGTCAGGTTCAGGAATCGGTATTCCACGCCGCTGATGTCGCTGGCGGTCGTCGCAGTCATCGTGATCGAGGTCGTGCTCGCAGCGGTCGGGATACTCGCCCAGGTCATCGGGTTCGGCGTCGGTGATT
>JBLHKE010000560.1:0-5408 GCA_047619485.1 Verrucomicrobiales bacterium
CTCCCCGCTTCATTGCCTACAGGCAGATGAACAAGTCCGCCCTCCCGGCGCTCCGCAGAGCCAAATGGGAAGTATTATATCCTAAATATTTCTACTGGCTGACGCGCATCGGCATCAGGACGTAGAGGAAGGTGCTGTTGGTCTTGAGGACGCCGGGGCTCATCTCGTCGATCAGATCGAGGTACACCTCGTCGTCGTTGAGGTTGCGCAGTGGAGCCATGAGGAAGTCCGGGTTGAACGCGATGGCGAACTCCTTGCCCTTGTAGACGACCGGGATGGTCTCATCTGCTTCACCGACGTCGGGCGAGTTTGCTGCGAGTTCGATGCGGTCTTCCGCGAAGGTAAACTTGATCGAGTTGGTCTTGTCGTTAGCGAGCAGGCCGATGCGGTTGACGGTGGAGAGGAAGGGCTCGCGCTCGAGCGTGATACGTTCCTTGGTCTCCTCCGGGATGACCTGCTTGTAGTTCGGGTAGTTGCCCTCGATGAGCTTGCTCACCAGGAGATTCTTGTTGAGGTGGAAGGAGATCTGGTTGTCGCTCACGCAGATACGCACTTCACCGTCGTCCTGGAGGAGACGCTGGAGTTCGTTGACGGCCTTGGTCGGAACGATGACGTCGATCGCCTGACTCTCGGGGAAATCGAGTTCCTCACAGGTGTAGAGCGCGAGGCGTCGGCCGTCGGTGGCAACCAAGGTGAGCGCGTTGTCTTTGAACGAGCAGAAGATGCCATTGAGGACGTAGCGGGTTTCGTCGGTGGAGATCGCGTAAGAGGTCATCTTGAGACCTTCCTTGAGCGCCTTCTGGGAAATCTTGAACTCGCGCGCGTTGTCGAAGGTCGGCAGCGGCGGGAACTCGCTATCGCTGAGGCCGAGGATTTTGAAGAACGACGGACCGCTGCGGATGCTGGCGATGTCCTTGTTGTCGATCTCGACCGAGATATTCTCCGATGGGAGTTCGCGGATGATGGTGGCGAGACGGCGTGCTGGCAGCGTGGTTGAACCCGCCGTGTCGACGGTGGCCTCGACCTGACCGGTGACGCCGACGTCGAGGTCGGTGGTGGTGAGCTTTAGCTGGCCGTCGCGGGCTTCGAGCAGGACGTTCGACAGGATTGGCAAGGTCGTGCGCGTGCTGACGACGTGCTGGACTTGCTGGAGTCCTTCGAGGAATTGGTCCTTCGTGATCGAAAACTTCATGGTGGGTCGGTCTGCTTCTGTGGGTAAAAATTCAGGCGCCGGCGATGGTTCTCACCGCCGGATAATTTGGGCGTATTGTACGGAATTGGCTGGGGGTGTCTAACTAAAAGATGTTCCGAGAATTACGGGATCCCGTCAGTTGTGAATAAGTTGTGAATAGTGTGTGAGCAAAACGGCTCCGCCTCGTGGAGAGGCGAAGCCGCCGGGGTAGGGGGGATCTATCCGCTGGTGTTGGTTTCCGTGAAAATTTACATATTTGAAAGCCGTGTCGAGAGCATGGCGACCGCCTGGCGGGTCTCCTTGGAATCGTCGATGCGCTGCTCCACTTTTTTCGCCGCGTGGATGACGGTGCCGTGGTCGCGACCGCCGAAGGCCTGCCCGATCTCGACCAGCGAGTGGTCGGTCATGGTGCGCGCCAAATACATCGCCACCTGACGTGGGAAGGCGATATTGGCGGGGCGGCGCTTGCTGGTCATGTCCGCGAGGCGGATGTCGAAGTGCTCGGCGACCTCCTTCTGAATACGGTTGATGGTCACGCGTCGGCGGCCCTCTTCGCGTAGGATGTCCTTGAGGAGGTTCTCGATCGCCTCATCGGTGAGGGATTTGCCAGAGAGTGATGTGTAGGACGCTAGGCGCATCAGGCCGCCTTCGAGCCTGCGGACGCTCTTGCGGATGCGGTCGGCGAGGAACTCCACCACGTGGTCGTCGAGCGTGACGTTCCACTCGTCCATCTTGCGGCGCAGGATGGCGGTGCGCGTTTCGACGTCTGGTGGCTGCATGCCGGCGGTGAGTCCCCACTCGCAGCGCGACACGATGCGCTCCTCGAGGTTGTTGATCTCGTTGGCTGGGCGATCACTGGTGAGGACGATCTGTCGGCGGCCATCGCTGAGGCTGTTGAATGTGTGGAAGAACTCGTCCTGGGTCGATTCCTTACCGGCGAAGAACTGGATGTCGTCGATGAGCAGCACATCCGCCTGTCGGTATTTTTTGCGAAACTTGACCAAGCCGTTACGAATCGAGTCGATGAAGCCGTTGGTAAATTCCTCGCTGGTGACGTAGACGACCTTCTTCTTCGGGTTGCTCTCTAGGATGCGGTGGCCGATGGCGTGCAGCAGGTGGGTTTTCCCGAGTCCGGCCGCGCCGTGGATGAAGAGCGGGTTGTAGGTCATCGCTGGGCGGTCGGCGACGCTGAGGCAGGCGGCGTGTGCGAACTCGCTGTTGCCGCCAGGCACGAACGACTCGAAGCGGTAGCGGGGGTTGAGGCCGGCGCGGCGCGAGAGCCGGTCGAGCTCGGGGTCGATCGTCTTGATTTGTGGCTGACCGAGTTTGCCCCGCGGCATCGCACGAGGGTCGTTTAGTGGTAGCTCGCCCATGCCTCTCTGCATCGACACGAGTTCTTTCTCTGGATCGGAAGATTGCCCAGTGCTGGAGTTTGCGAACGTCTCATCTGACTCATCTTCCTCGACGTCGGTCTCGGTGTCGATCTCGCCACCATCCGTACCTGCGCCGATTTTGAATTCGATCTCGCGCTCGCCCTGGAGGACATCTGCGACGGCCTGTTTGAGGGTGGAAAGATAATTACTTTCGATCCAAAGCTGGAAAATTTTGTTCTGAACCTGGACGACCAGTTTGTCTTCATCGGCCTCAAGGAGCGAAGTACCAGAGAACCACCGTTTGAAGGTGTCTTGGCTAACTCGGCGTTTGAGGGCGGTGCAAATTTCGGTCCAGATCAGTTTTAGGTCACTGGTTGACATGTAGTGAGTGAGTGAGTGGTGTTGAGCGGTTGAAGTGGGGTCAGTGATGCCCGGTGCTGATCGCAGATCGATCCGTACACCGAGCCCATCAGGGCAGCTGTCCAGACGGGCTGGGCGGCTGCTGAAAGGCGATTCCGAGGAATCGTCGGTTGGTTGTTGATTTTTTAATCATTTGGCTTCCCTGAAGACTAACATTTATATATAAATATTAGTTTGCGGAGGATCTAGCAGAGGCTGAACGACTTAAACGAAAGTCTTGAGAATCTACCGGAACAAAGATCGAAAGAACCTTGAAGAAACAATTAATTCCTTCGTAACCAATGAGTTACAAATTTAATAACGATCCCCCGAGGAGCAGCAATCCCTGCGTCGAAGTAGGTTTAGGAGCGAGTGAATAAACTCACAAGCAAAAAGGACTGACTGCTTAAGTTTTCTTCTTGGGATGATAAAATTTTTAAATCTTTCCATGAATAATTGGTGAGAATCCGACCCACTAGAATTTCACTACAAAAAATTTGTTCTCCGATGTGACGATTTCTTCTGAATAAAATACGTGATTTTGCGGGGGTCAAAATGTGGTCGAATTTCTCTCGGGTAGAGCAGCGATCTCGGCTGAAAATTGAGTATTCGCGGCGACTGTCGATGGGCGTTTTCACCCATCGACCTAGGAATTGAATCATGACCCATCGACGTATTCACGCGCACTGTGTTCTATCGCTTTTTGTCTCAATTGTAGCGCTATGTTACCGCCCGCGGAGTGACGGTGGATTCAGGCGGCGCGATCCTCGCTCCAGAATCGGATCTTGGCACGCGTATGCGCCTCTACAGGAGAGGGCATCCGCTGGTGATTGGCGACGCGATCTATCTCATGCGAGGAGCATGCCGCGAGCGGTGTCGTCGAGCTGATGCTCATCGAACCGACGCTGCAGGCGCCTACCGCGTTCGAGATCACGTCCGTCACGCGAGCCGCTGGGGCGGTCACGATTAGCTGGGCGGCTACCGACGCGGAAATCTACACGATCGAGTAGAGTCGATCGGCCGATGGCTGGACGGTGCTTGGAGCCGTCTCCAAGACGGATGGCAGCCTGTCGTATACAGATTGGACTGCCGACGGGCTGGTACCGTAACCGCCTGATCCGAGCTGGCGCAGAGCCCTACATCCCGAAGGCTTTCTCCATCTGCTCGCGGACTGTCTTGAGTCGATCGACGCCGCCGCCCCCGACCTCGGCGGTAGCCCAGCCGGTGAAGCCGATGTCGCTGAGACCCTTCTGCACGTCCTTCCACGGAAGATCACCCTCGCCGATCTCGGTGAACTTGCCTTTGCCGTCGTTGGCGGCGCGGCTGAAGCCTTTGATGTCGAGTTTGACGCAGCGGTGGCCGAACTCGCGGATCCATTCGCCGGGCTGGCCGTATTTCCAGTGGTTGCCGATGTCGAAGTACTGGCCGACCCACGGGCTGTTGAAGCTGTCGATGAATTTGACGTGGCGCTCCGCGGTCTGTTCTGGTGGGGCTGCGTGGTCGTAGAACATCTTGTTCCAGACGTTCTCGAAGAGGATCGGCTGGCCGAGCGAGGCGGCCAGCGGGATGAGTTTTTTGATTTCTTGGCGCGCGCGTTCTTCGGTCTCCTCGACAGAACCATCACCACCACCACCGACGACGATGAGCACCCCGTTGCCGCCAGCGGCGTGCGAAACGCGGATGCAGTGGGCGATATTTTTGACTCCCTGTCCGCGCACGGCGGCGTCTGGGCTGGTGAGGCGTTGCTTCCAGTGCGCGTGGTTGATCGCGTTGTGAACGAACACTCCGGATTCCTGAACGGCCGCACGAGCTTCCTCTGCGGTGAAGCTACCGGCCTCATCGAGGTCGACCCCGTCGAGCCCAGCTTCGGCCGCGAGCCCGAGTCGCTCTGCCAGGGTGAGCTTTTTATCACCAATTTTTTTCGTGATCATGCCGAGTTTGACCGACAGAAGGATTTGCTTACCCATTGGTGGGGTGACGATCGCCTGTTTCGCAGGGGCTGCTTTTTCGTCCTGTGCCAATACGATGCCGGGGAGGGCGACGGAGGCTGCGGCGCCAGCGGCAAGCAGTTGGCGGCGCGAGATGGTCGGTTTGGAGGGGTTTTGCATGCCGAAACGCTAAGGTTTCAGGATGCAGATGGCAAGCGCTTGTGGGGGCTAGCGAGCCACGAAGGTCAAAGGGGAGAACGATATGTAAATATTCCGATGAAATGGTACAAAGCCCTCAGATCGACCGCCGTCTCTTTTAGCGACATGCGGGGAGGCGTCGGATGAAATGATGTCTTAGGGGTTGTCAGGAAATAAGTCATACAAAGATACGCAGGAATTTTAGCCAGCACCAAGGCAGATTTCAGCGATGATAGCGGGCTATTTGAGTTGGAAGCTAACGCGGGTGATGGCCAAAATAACCAGCAGATTGTAGGAGTTATTTACTGACAAGCCCTT